>JAAYII010000172.1 GCA_012523535.1 Peptococcaceae bacterium | reverse complement strand
CAGGTAGACCGTGTATAAGTTTGGTACATAAACGTTGGAAATGCTAACCTGTTTGTTTTTTAACATCACCTTGGACAATTCCCTGGCAACCCTGACCGGCTGGATAGGCCCCGGTGAGTGGCGAAAAAAGTAAGTTACAATATATTCCGCAATTGATTCGGCCTTGGCTAACAAACTCATGCCCTTTCACACTCCAAGCGTTGTCTCAGTTGGCCACAAGCGGCATCAATGTCCAAACCCTTTTCTTCCCGGAACGAAACTGCGATCTCAGCTTCTTCCAGTATCTTCTTAAACATTAACATTTCCTCCCTGGTCGGACGGTGAACCCCACTTCCTTGCACCGGGTTAACCGGTATTAAATTGACATGGGCCATCATTCCCTTAAGAAGGTTAACAAGTCCTTGAGCTTCGGATTTATTGGTATTGGTATTATTCAAGGCGAATTCAAATGTTACTCTACGCTTAGTTATTTGGGAATAAGTGCGACAAGCTGCCATAAGGGACGCAAGCGGATACTTTTTGTTGATGGGTACCAATTTGTCCCTCACTTCATCCCGGGACGAGTGCAAAGAGACCGCCAACCCCACCTGGGGATTATCTTGAGCCAGTTGGATTATTTTGGGAACCACTCCGCTGGTGGAAACCGTCATCCTGCGCATACCAATGTTTTGGCCGTTTTTGCTGTTAAGAATGGAGATAGCTTTGAGCACGGCTTTATAATTAAACAAAGGTTCACCCATGCCCATAAAAACAATGTTTGTAATTTTAGACCCAGGATTTTCCTGCCTTAAAATTCTCAAAACATCCAAAACCTGGCCAGTAATCTCCCCAACCGTTAGATTTCTCTTAAAACCTTCCATCCCGGTGGCACAAAACAAACAACCTACCGGACAGCCCACCTGGGTAGAAATGCAAATTGTCTGCCGGTCTCGCGACCTGTCTTTTTCATAACCCATAAGAACTGTTTCAATTCTTTCCCCGTCAGCCAAACCAAACAAATATTTCCGCGTACCGTCTTTGGACTTTTGTTCTCTTATTAGATCAGCAGGTCTAAGAGATAGAAATTGGCTTATTTTTTCCCGGTCGGCTTGGCTGATATTGCTCATTTCCCGCCAGTCCCGGATTCCCTTTTGCTCTACCCATTGAAAGATTTGCCTGCCTCTAAACTTACTTAAACCCTTTTCGGCGCACAACTCGGAAAGTTCCGTTTCCAGCAGGGATCTACAGTCAATCTTTTCCATATCCCCTATTATTCACCTATTCCTTAATTTATAAACATGGTCTTGAGGGCATTCTTTTATCTTTCCCTCTTCAGTTTGGCGATAAAGAAGCCGTCCATGCCATGAAAATGGGGCAAGATTTGCCAAACCCCTTTACGCAATTGGGCAAGGTCCCTTTCGGCAGAAGGGACAAAAGGCAAGAAAGGCGTCAGATCAACGGGTTTAAATTCGGGCCTCAGAGCTTTAAAAGCTTTTATAACCTCAAAATTTTCTTCCGGTTCGGTAGTGCAGGTGGAATAAACCAGTTCACCCTCCTCGGCTACGAAAGATGCGGCTTGAAGCAAAATTTCCAGCTGTAATCGCGGAAGTTTTTCAATCTCATCTTCCCGTTTCCGCCAACGCAGATCGGCTCTGCGGCGAATAACCCCCAATCCCGAACAGGGAGCGTCCACCAGAACGCGGTCAAATTTGTCGTCAATGCCTTCCAGTTTTCTGGCGTCGCTTTCCACGGTTTTTATAATATCTATGCCCAAACGGCCGGCCAACTGCTCCACCAGCTTCAGTTTCTGCGGATTTATGTCAACGGCGACAATCTCCCCTTTGTTCTGCATAAGCTGGGCCATATGGGTAGTTTTTCCTCCCGGCGCACTGCAAGTATCCAGAACCCTTTGCCCCGGCCTTACTCCCAAGATATGGGCTACAAGCTGGGAACTCTCGTCCTGGACGGTAAATAAACCTCCTTTAAAAACATCCAACCCTTCAACCCCACTGAAATCCTCAAGGCGAATGGCTTCCGGGAGCCTGTCAATGGGGGTACACTTGAGATTTAAGCTTTGCAGCTTGGCGATTAATTCTTCCCTGCCGGTCTTAAGGGTGTTTACCCGGATAATGGTTGCAGAGGGCTCATTATTGGCTTTGAGCAACTGTTCCGTTTCCTCTGCCCCCCACCTTTTAAGCCACCTTTTAACCAGCCATTCCGGATGGGAATAACGTATTGAAAGATAGCGCCAAGGCTGTTTGTTTTTGTCGGGCCAGGCAAAATCCCAGCCCTCTTCCGCCGTCCGGCGCAGTACACCGTTGACCAGGGCGGGGTAATTGTGCCCGCTTATTTGTTTTATGTTTTTACAAAGATTGACGGATTCATTGATGGCCGCAAAAGCCGGTATTTTAGTCAAAAACAGAAGCTGAAAAGCCCCCATTCGCAAAAGGGCCCTAAGCTCATAGGGAAAGGACGACATAGGGCTTTTCAAATGGCGGCGCAAAGCGTAGTCGAGCAGGAGCTTATTTTTCAAAACACCGTTAACCAGAGAAGAGACCAAATGGCGGTCCCTTGGGTCTTCAATTTCATCAAGACTGTCTCTCAGCAATAGGTTGGCATAAGCTCCCTCTTTTTCAACTCTTGTAAGAATACGCACGGCCATTTGCCGTGCGTTTATTTCCAAGCTATTGTTGTTTGTTTTATTCTCCATTATTTTTTTACATCCTTTTATTCTTTACAACCTAAAACAGAACATTTTAATCGAAACAGACGGCATTTTAATCGTCTCGGCCCTGCGCTATCCAAATAAATCTGAGCAAGGTGAGGATTGCACCCAGGGCCGCAGCAACATAAGTCAAGGCTGCCGCACTCAGCATGTTCCTGGCACCGGCCGCTTCTTCCCTGGAATTCAGCATACCACTATTTTCCAAAAAAGCCAAGGCCCTGCTACTGGCATTAAACTCGACAGGCAGGGTAATTATTTGAAAGAAGACGGCAAAAGCAAAAGCATAAATTCCCAGGGTTAACAAGAAATCAAATGAAGACATGACAAAGCCGATAATAATCAAAAGAGGACCGACCTGGCTGCCAAAGGTAGCAACCGGCACAAATGCAGTTCTAATTTTTAACGGAGCATAACCGTCGGCATGCTGGATAGCGTGCCCCGTCTCGTGAGCAGCCACGGCAATAGCCGCCAGGGAAGTGCTGTTATAAACCCCGCTACTGAGACGCACGGCATGAACCCGCGGATCGTAATGATCGGTTAAATTACCGGCAATCTGTTCCACTTTTACATCATAAAGCCCATTGGCATCCAAAATTCTACGCGCAACATCCGCTCCGGTACGTCCCGCGCTGCTCCTAATCTTGGAGTAGCGATTATATGCACTGCTGACTTTGGCGTGAGCATAAACCGTTAAAATAATTGCCGGGATTAGCAAAATTACTGAGGGATGATACAACGTCGGATCAAAAATCATTTTTTTCCTCCTTTTGCTGAAACAACCTTAAAATATTATATTAACATAATCTTGACATGGCTTAAAAGACAAGTTATTCATTTTAAGCCTATGTTTTTACTATTATTAGTATGCTCTATCT
>JAAYII010000171.1 GCA_012523535.1 Peptococcaceae bacterium | reverse complement strand
TTGCCAGGGATCCCAACCTGCTTTGGGAGAAAATCATGGGCGGAGAGCACAAAGCGCATAATGGGCAAATGCATGTGGTATTATCCTTGTGGCATAATGATTTGATTGTCAACGAATAAGTTGTTTCCAAAATGTCCCGGGCGGTTTTGCGGGGGCCCTCCGTCATAGAACTGAGGGCTTGCGCAAGCGGAGGATGATGAGGGTGGAGCTTGTCCCAAATTCGCAAACGTTTGCGAATTTGCCGGCCCGGTACAACTGCACGGATGTGCTTAAGACTATGAGGAGGAAAAAAGAATGGAATTAAAAACCCTAACAGATGAAATTGCCGGCTTCGTTGATAACAGCCGGCTAAACGCAGCAGATGAAATCGGACTTAAAAGGATCTTTGACTGCCCGATTATAGGGGTTGCCGAGGCCCAAGACCCCATGTTTGTCCAACTTCAAAACCCCGATGTTGTAGGGCCCCACCACCTGTTGCCCGGTGACTGGCTTAAGAATGCCAAGTCAGTGCTTTCATATTTCTTGCCTTTTTCCAAGGAGGTTCGGGAAGCGAACTCAGGACAGGGATTGCCGGCAATTGAATGGGTTTATGCCAGGATAGAAGGAGAAATATTTAACAATGCACTACGAAACTACATAGTTGATCTTGTCGCCCGGAACGGCGGTAAGGCCATCGCTCCTGCCCTTGATTCCCGCTTTGCAGTCGTGGATAGACGGAGCAATTGGTCGGAAAGGCATATTGCTTATATAGCCGGGCTCGGTACATTTGGGCTCAGCAAATCCCTTATTACCAAAAAGGGTTGTGCCGGTCGCTTCGGCAGTGTGGTCATGGATTTACAATTGCCTCCTACTCCCCGGGAATATAACGGGATTTATGATTACTGCACTATGTGCGGCGAGTGTATTATGCGCTGCCCTTCCAATGCCATCACCCAGCAAGGGAAAGACTGTTCCATATGCTCCGACTACTTGGATAAGGAGATTATGCCGAGGTTTTCTCCCAGATACGGTTGCGGGAAATGCCAAACTGCGGTTCCTTGTGAGTGCGGCTTGCCTTAACAGTCCTTGGCCCGGTTTCAAAAAACCGGAGCAGGGTTCGGAATATCATTCGGAATATAATAATTTGATTTTATTTTTAGGAGTAAAAACAATGAGCGGTGAATTTATAAATTTAACTAAGGATAATCTCGCTGCTGAGCATTTATGTTGTGCGCTTGGCGATAAAAAACACCAACATGGCGTCGATATCAAAAAAGCTTGGCTGGCTGAGAGAATGGACGAAGGCCATGTTTTCAGGAAGTTGAATGTCAAGGGCAAGGTTTTTATTGAATATGCCTTGCTGGAAAAGGCATGGGTGCCGGTGGTGGGAGATAACTATTTATATATTTACTGCCTGTGGGTTTCCGGCAGCTATAAGGGCCAAGGCTATGGCCGGGAACTGCTGGAATATTGCATCTCGGATGCCAGGAAACAAGGCAAATCCGGTGTTTGCGTCATCAGTTCCCAAAAGAAAAAGCCCTATCTGTCAGACAAAAAGTTCATGCAAAAATTCGGCTTTGAGACGGTGGATACGATCGGAAAGGAATATGAACTGCTGGCCTTATCTTTCGACGGTTCCCTGCCGCGGTTTAGCCCTAAGGCCAAAGAACAGCGTATAGACAGTGAGGAACTGACAATTTATTATGGTTTGCAGTGTCCTTTTATTCCAAACTGCATAAAAGAAATCGAAAGCTATTGCCAAGCGAAAAATATTCCCGTTAACTTGATAAAAGTCGATACTTTGGAAAAAGCAAAGGATGTTCCTTGTGTGTTTAATAACTGGGCTGTTTTTTATAAAGGCAGATTTGAAACCCACCAGTTGCTCAATGAAAATTCTTTAAAAAAGCTGCTTGAAAAATAAGGGATTTCGGGCGATGCCGGAGAATTATATAAGAGAATATTACGGAGAAATTTTATACGAGTAATATATCGGAGGAATTATTTAGTGGTAATATAACGGATGAATTAAACGGAGGAATTATATTTTATGAAAAAGTATTTTTTGATTATGAAAAAATCTTTTCTCATAATCCTGTTTGTTGCCATGGTACCGGCATTGACGGCCTGCTCAGGCGATCAGGATACCCCCAAATTGCTCCAAAAAGAAGGCCTGGCCCCCTATGAATTGACAGCAAGGGAATCGTACTTATTGCAATCCTTTGGCATAGATAATAATGCGCAGATCATTGCTTTTAATGCTCCCAAAGAAGCCATCAGTATGGAATTTAATGTTTATAGATTGAAAGATGGCGCTTGGGAAAGTATCGGCGGCGGGGCTGTATCCATTGGAAAGGAAAGGGTTCCTTCTGAAAAATTAACAGGAAATATTACTATGTTGCTCAAGGATAATTATGCTCTTGATTTGCATGTAAATTGCGATGGCAGGTCTTCATTTAAAACTAATCCAATAGATCTGAACAGTGAATTTATGGCCTCCGCCAAAGTGTTTTTGACAGAGTTTCAGAAAATAGAAATAAACAAAGAAATCCCGGTTGCCCTTATGGTATATGACAGCGGTTCAACCATGCGCAGCTATTCCTTGCAGGATTACTTTGAGCCCTCAAAATTCCAGGGCATGGATTTGGTTCAGGCGGTAACAATTAGTTTTAGCGACGAGGAGCTATGAATTAATCAATTTGGGGCAAAACGCTTTCCGGAAGTATTGCAGCATTATGCTGGCAGAAGCGGTTTTTTATGGTTTTATTGCCTTAAATTTAGCAGGAGGAAGCCGGTATGAGAAAATGTTTGCGTTGTGATACGGAAATGATGGATGACAATAGAAGAAGTGGAAGCAGAACTGGGGATTGAGGATGTATAAGTTTCATACACGAATCCTATTCGACGCTTTGCTGGAGGATGAAGAAATATAATTAAATTTAAGTGCATCGTCAGTCAGCTTGAAGCTGGCGTTTTTCGTGTTTTAAAAGGAGAAGATAAGTATGGCCGACACCGCCTTGCTGGTTATTGATTTGCAACGGGGCTTATTCAGGGAGCATAGGATTTATAACGAAGATAAATTGATTGAGAATATTACTCGTCTAATTAATAAATGTAGGGAAAAGAACATACCGGTCATTTTTATTCAACACAGCAACAGGGGCTTATTACCGGAAGATTCGCCGGATTGGCGAATCCATCCGGGAGTGGCAGTCAAGGACACTGACTTATGTTGGACCAAAAGATATTTCAGCCTGTTTAAGGAGAAGAATATAGTTGAACAGATTGAAAACCTGGGGGTAAAGAAACTGATCATAACCGGGCTTTTAACCCAGGGCTGCGTGAAAGCCGCTTGCCAGGATGCCCAAAAACTGGGGTATGAGGTTGTACTGGCGGAGGACGGGCACAGCAATTATGAGCAAAAGGCCCAAGAAGTAATTGATAAATGGAATCGGAATCTAGCCGAGCAAGGAATTACCGTGTTGCCGACCGCTTCGATCCTGGATATGATTTGAACCGACAAGGATATAATCTGTACCGGCATGGATATGGTTGGAGAATCAACAAAATTGACATCAAGCGAGCGGTTATTTTATAATAAAAATGTTTGTTTTAGTGGAATAAAAAAGTATTTTGACAAAATTGAGGCAGCTAATTAACTGATTATTAAAGTTAATTAGCTAATAATTAATTATTATTTTTAATTATTAAAACTC
>JAAYII010000170.1 GCA_012523535.1 Peptococcaceae bacterium | reverse complement strand
AATACATCCTACCGAATGGGCTTCCAATTTAATTTTTGCGCAATTTCGGCCGTTGCGCCTGGCGATTTCGGCCGGTTTATTGTTGTATATATCGTAAGGATCGATAAATTTTTCTTCAAGCTCCAGAAAACATTCTTCACTTTGGGCGTCAATATTGATAAACGTGAAGATTGTTTCGTTTTGTTTCGTAAACCTATGAGCCAGAATAGCATCTGAACTTGTAGGTATAAGTGGTTCCACATCTGTGGACTCAAAAATCCTGCTGTAATTTTTTAAAATCCGATAGTGTTTTTTAATTAATGTTTTAACTTCTGATGAGTACCATTCCGGATTATGTAAGTCGTTATCCAGCCATAAGCCCATTCCGTTAAAAAATATTTTATTGATATCCCATGTATTGTTGCCTATCGGGCGATCGCAATCAATTATTTTGAATATCTTTTTATAAGGAAAAGCAAAACGACATATATCTACAATCGTTTTGGAATCGGACAACATGGAAGGAAACAAGGAAACATTGCTGTCGGCGGGGAAAAATTCACACATAAACAGCTTTTGGGGAAATCTAGTCTTTAACAATCTCGTGTAGTTATACTCAGATTTATTTTGATTTAAAGGTACTTCATGGCCGTGCCTTGCGTCATGGCAAACAAACTGCTCGCCGTTTCCCAATTCATCAAGATAAAAACCATCCACCGCAAGTTTTTCACTAACCTTAGCCAAATAGTTCACACTCTCTGTTGGCCATTGTTTTGTGCTTAAACAAGGATGCCATTGATCATCGCTCCATATATGGTGCATTTCACCCATGTGGTTAAGCACAGGCAATCGGGTTCTATAATCCAGGTCAAAATCACTTCCGTCTTGAATTAAATAGGGATCGAAATAGGCATAAACGACAAGCTTGCTCTTTTTTTGGCAGGCTTTGAGCTGGCGGTTAAGTTCATCAAGTTCCGTAAGGTTTTTAAACGGTTCACGATTTCCGCAGCGAATATTATTTGGGAGTGTATAAGCATAGTCAAATAAAAGCGCCACATCAATTCCTCCCACCTCGTTTCGATCATCGTTATATTGATTGATGAAGTTATATCTTTGATTGTTATAGATTGCGCTTCGGCAAAATCGGGAGTTAAAAAAATAGCGGCGGATATGGTAACAACCGGCCAGTCGTTGGTCTATGTTTTCATTCTCCTGGTATTTGTTTTTATACCAACTTTTATATCTCTTAAAGCCTTGGTGCCAGTCACTGCCGTGAAAAAACAAGATTATTCTGCGGTGTCCATTCTTAAGGGGCACATTTTTATACCGGGCCACAATTCGGAAACTGTCGTTTTTCTTTTGTATGCCGACAGAGCTTTGCTTTTGATCATCAAAAATCAAAGTTACACCCTTTTCTTTATAAAAGGCACTTACAAAGGAAAGAGGAAAACGGTAGCCATATGCGCAATCAAAATCACAGTTTTCGCCGGACAAAACAAACTCTCGCCCAGGATAGCAATATCTAAGCAGTGATAACGGCAATCTGTTTGAACTCACTGAAAAACATAATTCCAAATCCGCCGTTTGTTGTTGAGCTCCGGCCTTATTATTCTGTAACTCAATATCAAGGACAATTTCGTTTTCTTCCCGCAGGACAAAAGTATTTGTGCAAACTCCTTTTTGTTCTTCCTGATTCTTTACGTACCAACTTATATAATCATCCGGGGAAAAAAATAATTGTATCTCCTTTTTAATTTCCATATTTACTCCCTGGCATTTATCATTCTATAAACAGTTTTAAGAGCATCCTTATTGTTTCTGGTCAAAATCTCCTCCGCAATTTCTCTGCTTTTAAGCGCATACTCTTTATATCTGTCCGCCGAGCAAATAATATCCTCCATGCAGCGCTCCATATCATTGACGTCGCTGTATTTGGCTATCAAGCTTGAAAAGGGGATAGAGTGAGAACCAACCACCGGTACTCCGGAAATCATATGTTCAAATGCCACATAGGAGAAAGTCTCACTAAGGGATATTTGCAGTCCCAGATGCATTTGCTGGGTAAGCTCAAAACACTGCATGTTAGACAACTGCTGTTGTAAAACAAGTTTTAAACCCGTCTGCTCCGCAATTTGTAAAATGCTTTTATATATGGGATTTTCACTCTTTTCTTCAAACAGGTGTAATTCCACAGGGTACTTTTGGGCCAGTTTTGCAACCGCCACAACCTGGGTAATCATATTTTTAAAAGGTCGATAGGCACAAAAAAGGCTTATCTTAATAGGATTCATTGCCTTGCATTTTACATCTATACTTCTTTCAATCTGGGCCTTATTTAGCTCATAGGAAAATGTATTGGGCAAATAGAGGAATTTCACACGGGAAAAGGTATTGAAACCTTCCGTTTCGCAAAGAGAAGGACAGGTTATTCTGAATCTTTTGTTATTCATTTTGCTCCAATTAACAATACGGCCCAAAACTCCTTCTTCCACTTGCAAATTACACATCGTGGAATGAATGGAAAGCACAATATTCTTATTTAATTCTAATATTTTGTTCATAATCTCGTCGCTAAAACTTGGTACTTGCAAATTAATACATTTACTTTGGCATTTTATTATTTGCTCCAACAGGTCCCTGTCATCTTTATACCAACAGACTTCGAAATCAATATTATTCCGCCTCAACAGAGCTGACAAATGACGCACTGAGACTACAACACCCGTGTCGAAACCGATATCTTTAATGAAAATGGTTAGGTCCTTCAAATTTGACACCTCATGTCTGTTATGTTCCGTCCCGGCCATGCAGTTTGAACATATATAATTATACATATTTTGATTAAGCGCTGGCATAAATACTGTCAGCAGGCGTTTTAAGATATGGGCTTCTAGTATAAAATTCACGCATTGGCTCGATTAAATGTTCCAGTCCCATATTTCGCAGAAATTTTTCGGTCTGAGGATAACTGTTGCGAATTATGGTCCGTACAATTTCTATCTGGTGCATAGCGTCTTTTCTGGTAATCAGTTTATGGCGCACCATTGCACTCAACTTAAAATCGGCTTCTGTATAACCGAGAAGTCCATAGTAAAATACGTCCTTCATTTCTTCAACAATGCAGTCATAATGCCAGCTTCTTTCCGGGCGTATCCAATCCAAATTTTTAATTACAAACTGTTCAATTGACTGGGGGTTATTGGGTATATATTTGTCCAAATCAAACAGTTGATACCCTTTAAAATCGGTTACTTTTTTATCGTCTGACGAAAGGTTGCCTTTGTATTTATATTTATGATCACGCCAAATGATGTTAATGTTGTCATCGAATTCATAGCCCTTGTTTTCTTCCAAGCCTTTTAACAAACCTCTGGTATCATCCCCGTTACCCTTATCGGCCAACAATTCTTCTTTAAACGGAGCTAATTCCAGATTGGAAGCTGCACTAACGTACTTTTTAATCCCCATTTCATTCCCGACATTATATATCGCCTCGCTTATCCCATAACGGCAGCCGGTGCATAAAGCCACGCGAACCATCTCCGGACTGGGATGGTTTAAAAGAGCTTCAAGATTTTTTTTGAATCGGGGCAGCATACCCTCATCCCTTATTACTATTAACTCCGTCTTTAGGATTCGTTTAGCCCGTTCCAGGTTAAGCATTGCCACCGGATGCACAAGGCCGCATTTCAGGTGATTAAAAGCTATCACATTTTCCGGCCCGAAAAACGCCACAAGCTTAAACCATGCATACAGGCTGTCTTTTCCTCCACTTACAGTAACTCCTATTTTTTCTCCTTTTTGAAGGTTAATATCCTTAATAAATTCTTCTTCGCCCCAATAATGAGGTTTTTCAAAGTTGCGGCAGAATTTACAAACTCGTTTACCATTATGCATTTTATAATTTCCAAAAGCGTAGTTTACCGGGAGGATGCATATTTCACAACCATAACCAATGCTTTTTACCTCCAAATCCGCTGTGTGAGCTGCTTCATTTAAGTAAAATTCACTGTAATTCACTGTCCAACTCCTACTTTCCTTAGCACGATTTTAAATAATTAAACTTCATAATTTTACATTGGAGGAAAGACAAGCTCAATCATTAGGAGCTACCCTATCAATTATAAATAACTT
>JAAYII010000169.1 GCA_012523535.1 Peptococcaceae bacterium | reverse complement strand
GAATAGGAGCACCCCAATAGCGCTGGCGGGAAATAAGCCAGTCTCTGAGCCTGTAATTAACTTTTCTTTCTCCTAATTTCCTGTTTTCCAATTCATCCGCCATCCGATGCCAGGCCTCGCTATTGGTTAGGCCGTCAAAACTGCCGGAATTAACCATTATACCGTCATCAATATAAGCTTGCTCCATAGGCTTATCCTTATCTGCCGGGGACATTTGCGGATCGAGGATAACCCGGATAATTGGCAGTTGATACTTATGGGCAAACTCAAAATCCCTTTCATCGTGGGCCGGCACGCCCATTACGGCTCCGGTGCCGTATTCATAAAGCACATAATTGGCAATCCAGATTGGAACCCGTTTGCCGCTTAAAGGATTAATGCAATAGCGGCCAATAAACATTCCTTCTTTTTCCGCTTCAGCCGAAGTCCTGGCAATTTCATTCATGCCTTGCATCTTTTCCTGAAAAGCGCGGACATCCCTTTCGTATTCCGTACCTTTCACCAGTTTGTTTACCAATGGATGTTCGGGAGCCAAAACCACATAGCTGACCCCAAAGATCGTATCTACCCTGGTAGTAAAAACTTTAATCGATTCTCCGCTGTCTTCAACCTTAAAGACGGCTTCCACTCCCTCAGAACGGCCAATCCAATTGCGTTGCATGGTTTTAACTTTTTCCGGCCAGCCTGTGAGTTTTTCCAAGTCATTTAACAACTGCTCGGAGTAGTCGGTAATCTTTAAAAACCATTGCTCCAGATCCTTTTTTACCACCATAGTGTCGCAACGTTCACAAGCGCCGTTTATAACCTGTTCATTGGCCAAAACCGTAGCACAGGAGGGGCACCAGTTGACAGCCGCTTTCTTTTTATAAGCCAAACCATGTTTATAAAACTGAAGGAACAGCCACTGGGTCCAACGGTAATAATCAGGGTGACAAGTGGCCACTTCCCTGTCCCAATCATAGGAAATTCCCATTTGCTGGAGTTGTTTTTTCATATTCTCAATATTTTTCCATGTCCATTCAGCAGGGGGAGTCTGATTTTTGATCGCCGCATTTTCAGCTGGCAAGCCAAAGGCATCCCAGCCAATAGGGTGAAGAACATTATAGCCCTGCATTCTTTTAAACCGAGCTATGACATCAACAATGGAATAATTGCGAACATGCCCCATATGCAAATTGCCTGAAGGATAAGGAAACATTGCCAGAGCGTAAAACTTCTTTTTCCCGGAACCTTCTTCGGTTTTACCGGCTTTGCTTTCCTGCCATTTTTTTTGCCATTTGGGTTCGATTTCTTGAAAAAGATATCTTTCCAGCACTTTTTGTAACCTCCTATTTAGGGGACTAATTTTACCTCAGTTGCTGATATCCAAAAAGCAGGGACAAGAGAACCATCCCTTGTCCCCCGTTTTTGAACTTAAGCTTTTTCCCGGTTAAAGGATGACTTCCTCGGCATCTCCCCAGAGTCTCTCTAAACTGTAAAATTCTCTGGTCTCAGGAGTCATGATATGGATAACCAAATCTCCGCAATCAAATAAAACCCAAGTTGCTTCAGGAAGGCCCTCAATTCTTAATATATTAATCCCAAGTTCGGGCAATTTTTCGATCAGATAATCCGTTATTGCCTTGGTCTGAGTTGTTGTATTCCCGGTGGCAATAATAAAATAGTCGGTAACTGTAGATATGCCTTGGAGATTAAGGACTGAGATTTTTGTACCCTTCTTGTCTTCAATCAAATCCACGACTTTACTTAACTGGCTATGGGCAATAACCAAACTTGAAGCCCCCTTTATTCACTCAATCTATTTTTTAAATCATTGTATGTAAGCAAGGTTAAGGGATGAATCCCTTGATTACTTTTTTTCAGGTACTGCACGGTATGCTCCAAACAAGCCAAAGTTCCTTTGTTAAGGTCATAATACAACTTCCGACGCAACTTGTCTACTCCTGGAAAGTCCCTGCCCGGTTCTGTTAAATCCGCACTATAAATCAGCATTTCCAGAGGGGACATATTGGGCCTGCCCAAAGTATGATTGGCCACGGCATTAAGAATATCCCTGTTTTTTATTTGGTATTCATTTTCCAATTGATAAGCCGCTAAACGCCCATGAATAACTTGAGGATTATCCAGATCTTCAGAATAATAAATTAAATTCCATTCCTTTGCTTTAACCACCTGATCTTCAAGAGAAAACTGTTTAGCCATATCATGGGTTAAAGCGGCCAAGCAAGCAGCTTCCTGATCAAGGCCAAATCTGCGAGCCAATTCCCTTGCCCAAACTTCAACTCCGATAGTATGTTTAAATCTTTCATATGGCAATTTCTCAGCAACCAGTGCCCGGAAAAAACTTGCGTTATAATTCATTATTAATCCCTTAATCCCTTCCTCTTATCTACATTTTACCCAAAAAAAAGAGCATTAAAAAGTATTAATAAGGAATACGGTACTTTGCAGTACCGTATTCCCGGGGGTCCAAGTCGACAGTATAAGATAAACCAGAAATCCTTAACACCAGGTTAATAACAATGGTATCAATAGGTCACAATTTATCTTAACAATTCCCCATCCCGATTATACCGGCTGGCGGGGTCTTGCTTCATTTACCGTCAAGGCACGCCCTTTGAATTCGCTGCCGTTTAACTCAGCAGCTAAACGTTCGGCATCTTCCGTTTCGACTTCCACGAAGCCAAAACCTCTTGAGCGGCCGGTTTCGCGGTCGGTAATTATTCTGCTACCGACAACGGTGCCGTACTGGGAGAAAAACTCGGCTAATTCCTCCGAAGAAGTGCTCCAGGGAAGATTGCCTACATACAGGGTTTTGGTCATTAGATTCACCTCGGAAATATTTTGTTTATAGTATAAACAGATTCTACTATAGTATACCTAGAGGCAAGAGTCAACAATTTTTCGGCAATATTCAAAAATAGATGTTTATTACTCAAGGGCTCAGGATTTTTCTATTATTTTTTTGTTTTTTTATTGGCAGCTTATTTAAACATTAACATAAAGTTTATTATCTTCTATTAATTTTATGACCTCATCCGGCAGGAGGTATCGGACAGATTTATTATTCCCTATTCTGGACCTGATATAGGATGAAGAAATAGCCAGAGCAGGAATTTCCAGTTGATATAGCCTGTTTTTGCTAATTGGAAATTTGGAATAAATTTCGGCCAAATGTTTTTGACTCTCATACCCCGGTCTGGAAGCACTTATTACTTTGGCCAGTTTAAAAATTTCTTCAGGTTGACGCCAAGCCAAAATATCCATCATGGCATCGGTTCCCGTAATAAAAAAAAGGTCCTGTTTAGGAAAAAATCTATGCAATTCCCTTAAAGTGTCAATTGTATAGCTTGGACCTTTTCGATTTATTTCTATCCTGGATGCTTTAAAATATTCGTTATTTTTTATGGAGATTTCCACCATTTTAAAACGCAATTCGGCATCTGTTATTTTTAATTTTTTTTTGTGAGGAGGTTCACCGGCCGGAATAAAAAGAACATAATCCAGCCCCAATTCCACCCTTGCCGTTTCAGCCGCCACTAGATGCCCATAATGGATGGGGTCAAAAGTGCCTCCCATTATTCCAAGGCGCTTAGCGCTGCTCAGTGTTTTTTTTATACTGGTCTCCATTTTATCTCCCACTCTCAAGGCAATTCTATTTTCGGTTGGTCTGACGAAGCCCTATAGAGCAAAAAATTACGCCCAATCACCTGTACCAATTCAGCTTGGGTCCTGCGGGCAATCTCCTCGGCTATATTTTGCTGATCATTGGCGCAGTTTTGCAGCACCCTGCCTTTGATCAATTCCCTGGCTTCCAGGGCGTCATTTGCTTGACGGATAACGTTTTCCGTAACTTCTTCTTTGCCAATTAATAAAATGGGTTCCAACTCATTGCCCAAAGAACGCAAGAATCTCTTTTGTTTTCCGGTAAGCATGTTTAACCTCCTTCAGACCATTCCATTTCCAAATTCCCAATTATTACCTTATCTCCTTCTTTTATGCCCTTCTCTCTCAAGGCATCATCCACACCCATTACTTTAAGTATATTTTGAAAACGAGCCAAGCCGTCCTCAGTATCCAAAAAGGCCATGGCCGCATGTTTTTCCACTTCTCGTCCTTTAATAATATAAACGCCGTTTTCCCGGCTGATGGAAAAACGTTCTTTCTCCCGGACCTGCACTACTCTGTGTTCGTCAGGATTGGCCGAGAATACAATGGGCGGCAATTGAGGCAGAATCTGAATAATCCTGTGCAACAGTTCCCTTATACCTTGGCCCGTTACAGCAGAAATCGGGAATATTTCATATTTATCTTGAATTAACTCTTTAAAGCGCTTTAAATTTTGCTCAGCGTTATGCAGGTCCATCTTGTTGGGCACTATGATCATCGGCCTCTCGGCTAAAGTCGGGCTGTATTGTTTTAACTCCCGGTTAATAACTTGGAAATCCTCCCAAGGATCCCGTCCTTCCGAACCGGAAATATCAATAACATGAAGCAGCAACCGGGTACGCTCTATATGCCTTAGGAATTCATGCCCCAATCCGGCGCCGGCATGGGCGCCTTCAATAATCCCCGGAATGTCCGCCATTACAAAGCTTTCATCTTCAACTTTAACCACACCAAGATTAGGCACCAGGGTTGTAAAATGATAATTGGCTATTTTGGGCCGGGCAGCCGATACTTTGGATATTAAAGTAGACTTGCCCACATTGGGGAAGCCCACCAATCCCACATCGGCCAATAGTTTAAGTTCCAGGAGCAGCCAGCGTTCTTCCCCAGGTTCCCCCTTTTCAGCCACCGTGGGAGCTTTATTGGTATTGCTGACAAAGCGGGCATTACCCCGTCCCCCACGGCCACCCCGAGCAATAACTACTTGTTGACCATGCTTAACCAAATCGGCCAGTATTTCTCCGGTATCCGCATCTTTTACCAATGTCCCGACCGGTAGCTTTAAGATTAAATCCTCGGCACTTTTGCCGTGCATATTCTTTCCTTGTCCGTGTTCCCCTCGATCAGCTTTATAATGCTTGCGATAACGATAATCCACCAAAGTTCTTAAGCCTTCGTCCGCTTCCAAGATGATATTTCCGCCTCGACCACCGTCTCCGCCGTTAGGTCCGCCATAAGGGACATATTTCTCCCTGCGGAAAGACACCGCTCCCGAACCACCATCACCGGCCTTAACATATATTTTTGCGCGATCATAAAACATAATCGATGTCCCCTATTCAGCAGATTCTAATTTTAAAATATTCCTTATGTTGTATATATCTTTTTACAAAGAAGCTTATCCTCCTGCCAAACTCGAAATTCACAGCCAAATCCGTGCGGCAAAGCAGTTAATTCCACTTCGGCTAAAAGCTCTGAATGATCGATTTCCTCCGGCAACGAATTCAAGCATTCTTTAGTGTAACCATAGATTTGCTCTGCATATTCT
>JAAYII010000168.1 GCA_012523535.1 Peptococcaceae bacterium | reverse complement strand
GGTCCCCATAGCGGGCATTACAAGTCTGTTTTTCAGTTCCATTTTGCCAATCGTCCCGGGTTCCAAGAGTTTTTCGTAGCCCATCAGCCATAGCCTCCTTAATTACAATTACATAATTGTTCTGTCCCTTATTATTGATAAAAAAACCGGTACTATACATTAGAGATATTCGGCCATTGACCAGAATTAAAGAAACGTCAGCTTGGCCGATTGTTAAACCGCATTGACGATTTGGCTAATTTTATTATTGACTTGACTTATTATTTATCGATTGGTTAATTGTCAAATAATTAGTTTATTGTCAAACTACATAGATAATTGGAATTCCTTTTAGTTTCCGGGCAAGCTCTTCTCTTAAAAAATGCTCGCCCGCAGCTCGGGCCTCCGTTTTATAACAATATTTTCCACGACCCCGTCCGGTCATTAATGTTTGATCATATAAATCCAGAGCCTGGGGAAAGGCCTCTTGATTGATTGCTCGGTGGACGAAGCTGTAGGTCATAAAAATAATCTCGATAAATAATTGTTCTTTGGTCCGGGGCGAAAGTTCATCAGCCAAGTATTCGATCAATTCCGAATAAAGTTTTTGCCAGTTTCCCAACAGCACAACCGGTGCGATCAACATTCCCACTTTATAACCCGCTTCGCTCATTTGATTAAGGGCTCTTACCCGTGCTTTTAACGGCGAAGTCCCAAATTCAACTTTACGGATAATTTCCTCGGGATTTACACTGATGCGCGCAATGATTTTCCCTCTGTGGTTCAAACAGAGAAGCGGCTTTATCATATGAAACTTGGTGGGAAAAGTTAGAAAGCCTTTTTTACTTTTACTGAAATTCTCTATTGTCCATTCCAGATTTCCGGTAATTGTGTTTTCCAAAACAAGATCACTATTGCTGCCTATTTCAAAAGTAAGGTCTTTTGAAGAATTGTTGGCGGTTTTCAAGAGTTTTTCCATCATTTGCTCCCGGTTTACAAACAACCTCAAGTAGGAACATTTGTTATAATTGCAGACCAAAAAACAATAAAGGCACATGGCACTGCAACCGGACGAAGTGTATGGTACCAGAAAATCTGAAACTTTATGGTTGGGAACATACTTCAGTGATTTCCGCACACCAATAATAAGATGTCTCTTCATACTGGGAAATTCTTTGTTCGGATTTTTGCGCAATTGTTCAATATTGTTATGGTTTTCAATCGGTAACCAATCAACATTCTTAAATTTCTCTTTTAATTGTTTTCCCAATTCATAGTTAAGGGCGGCAGGCTCATAAAATACTTTATCCGGTTTCAAGTTGCTATCTCCTTATGATTTGATATATCACATTTTTCCCATATATGATTTAATTATCTATAGCATATTGATAATTGTGCTTTATTAAGTTAGCATAAAGGACAATAGGCTTTTTACCAACAATTGATAGCAAAATATTAACACTTAGGTAATGTTGCGAAATCGGAAGAAGGTTTATTTATTATGTGTCTAATACTATTTGCTTATGATTGTCATCCTCACTACTATTTAGCGGTTGCCGCCAATAGAGATGAGTATTACCATCGCCCATCCTTACCCGCCGCCTTTTGGCCCGAATTTCCGTCTCTTTTGGCCGGCAAGGATTTGCAAATGGGGGGGACCTGGCTGGGAATCACCACCACAGGCCGTTTTGCGGCTATAACCAATTACAGGGAGAAGGCAATCCATCCCCGGATCTTTTCCCGGGGGCAATTGGTCAGGGAATACCTTTGCAGTTCCAAGCCCCCTCATGAATATATAAGTTCTTTAAAAAACGGAGGGTCTGAATTCAACGGCTTTAGTTTATTGATGGGATATAATCAGTCCCTTTACTATTATTCCAACCGTGAAAAGGTTCTAAGCAAGATTGAAAAGGGTTGCCACGGTTTAAGCAACAATTTATTGGATGTACCTTGGCCCAAAGTACGCAAAGGCCTAGAAGCCCTTACCGGCTGCTTGCATTATAAAGAAGGTATGGAGGAACGCTTATTTGCAATATTAGCCGATAAGGAGCAGGCCCCGGATCATGAGTTGCCCCAAACCGGTGTTAGCCTGGAATGGGAACGCATACTTTCCCCGGCATTTGTCGTCAGTCCCAATTACGGCACTCGCTGCAGTACAGTATTGCTTATTGACCGGCGGGGCCATGTTCGCTTTTGGGAACGAAGCTTTGAACCCAATAAACCAAATCAATACAAGGAAGTTTTTTATGAGTTTGATATTATTAGTCCGGGAAAAGCATGATATTTATAATTATTTAGCTGTTTGGAGTTAATAGTCCATATGC
>JAAYII010000167.1 GCA_012523535.1 Peptococcaceae bacterium | reverse complement strand
CTTCTATGGCTAAACCCCGCGGAATAAGATAATTTCGGGCATAACCATCTGAAACTTCACAAATTTTTCCCTTTTTACCGAGTCCTTTTACATCTTGCTTCAAAATTACTTTCACTATTCTCCCTCCTTGTTTATTCCGGGAATTTTTCTAAAGTTAAATAACAAGTCAAACAGTCCTATTAGCATAGCCGCTATCATCCATACTAAAATCGAAAAATATAATAAGCCCATAAGGAAAGGGTTACCCGTAAAAAGTGAAAACATAAAGATAAAAAAGAATATGCCAAACAAAACAATTAAAGCGCTTTTACTTAGTATCCGTTTATATAAATAGTAAAGGCAAGAAAATCCCAGAATTACACAAATCGCAGCCATTATAAACATTAAATTAAGACCGGTATAGGTTATTATCGTATGATTAAAATGATCTCCACCCAAATAAGCTATAAGTCCAAAAATCATAACCCAGACGGCATACCATGGAAATGACCAAAGAGAAAAGTTTTTTACTTTCTGCTTGGTCAAAAACCTAAAAACCAAATATCCTAATGAAAACTCAAACATTCCCATAACAGCAACAAATCCGGGCATTAATCTGTATTTCAAAGTAAGCATCATACGGACATACTTTTCAATTTCCTCCAAAGCAATGCCTTGAGACGTCAGAAGTTGAACTATACCCTGCTGCTCATATAACTGTACTATACCGGCTAATTCTCTTTCAAGATTTCCCGGTTGAAGAGCCTGCCTCACCGAAGGTATTACAGGCAGTGCACTCGAAAGGGCAGCCAGCATTAAACACCAAAAAGCACTCTCGCTGGTACGCATACCTTTTTGTTTAAGAACAAGCATCAGAATTGCAACCCAAGGAACAAACCCTATCTGCCAAATATTATCCCCCCCGCCGGCTACAACCGCTGCTAGATAGCCAGCTGCAAGCAAAGCTGCTGTCAGTTTAATACCGGAAATCCTACCATGAAAAAAAACGATCAAGAGAAGAAAAAGTTCCGCCAACCAGCTCCAAATATTATAAATAGACCAAATCAAAGGTAAAAAAACAAGAAAAAACTTGCAGGCATAATTAAGGACATCCTTATCATGAATATACATGGCCTTCTCCCATCAATCCTCTTCGGGAACCAAATAGGAAAGTAAAAGACTTAAGTCTCCCCATTCTGATTCCAGATTATATAAATCTTCTTTTTGCCATTGCGCCAATTGTTTATATAGTACCCTGTCTAGCCTGGAAAAATCAAAACCCAAGCGACGTGTAAGTAAATAACTTAAACCAACTATTCTGGCCACACTTTCAAGCACCTGGTTTTCCGATGCATTTAATGTACTTTGTTGGACCATCCATTGGGCCTTAAGGAGTTCCACCTTGAGCTCTTCAATAGCCTTAGAGCATTTAACGACATCAACAGCCATGGATTCCACGGTATCTAACCCCCTAAGTTATATTACAAGTATGTGTTCGCGAAAATACATGGAAACTCCTTCTTAAGATAATTATCTTCTAAGCTTTGGCAAATTCTTAAAAATACTTAATAAAAAAGGGAGCTAAGCTCCCTCTTTTCTTATTCAATAATAAATGGCAATAGCGCAATGCAGCGCGCCCTTTTAATAGCAGTTGTCACTTGCCTTTGATGTTTGGCGCAATTACCGGAAATACGGCGAGGTAGGATTTTTCCTCTTTCTGTTATAAACTTCCGTAATTTTTGTGTATCTTTATAATCAATAGTTTCAACTTTATCAACACAAAAACTGCATACTCTTTTACGCGGACGACGTCCTTTCTCTTTCTTAACGGTAGCGTTGACCATAAAACGCCCCTCCCTTCAAACTAAAATGGTATATCATCATCCAAGCTAACTTCATGAGCAAAGGAATCGAAATCATCCGAATCCGTTGGAGAAGAAAGCGCACTGCTGGAATCCTTCGGACTTAAAAATCTAACGTCATCTCCGACTACTTCCGTCACATATTTCCGCTGACCGTCTTGAGTCTCATATGAGCGGACCTGTAGCCGGCCTTCAAGTGCCGCCAACTTCCCTTTGGACAAATAATTGGCACATAGTTCTGCTAGCTGACGGAAGACAACACAGGGTATAAAATCTGTTTCTTTCTCACCCTGAGCATTTTTATAGTTTCTATTAACGGCCAGTGTGAATGTTGTTACTGCAATACCGTTCGTGGTATAACGAAGCTCAGGGTCTCTGGTTAAGCGTCCTATTAAAATAACGCGGTTATACACCCTATTCCCCTCCGTCATATTATTCAGTCCTGGTTGTTAGGAATCTGATAACGACGTCTGAAATCTTCATCAGTCTCTCCAGTTCCTCAACCGTACGACCTTCACTTTTGAAATTCATCAAAACATAATATCCTTCATTGAATTTCTTGATTTCGTAGGCCAGGCGTCGTTTTCCCCAAAAATCGACCTTAAGTTCTGTGCCGCCATTTGCATTGACAACTTCTGCAAATTTATCGACATAGGATTTGACTGCCTCTTCCTCAAGGTCCGGCCTGATAATGTACATAACTTCATACGCTCTCATCTTAGCACCTCCCCTCGGACTAAATGGCCCTGCAGCATATGCAGAGCAGGGAATTGTCATACTACAGAAGAACATTATAGCATTAAACTTTAGTCATTGCAATTTCAAGTTTATTAAATCTGATATAAGGTTTATTTAATAATTTTTCCATTATTCTCCATTTCTTCAGCACGGCTAATAATTTCCTTGATATTTTTTTCTAACTTGATACGGGTTATCCAGGTTTGATGGCCACATTTTAGACACTCAATTCTAAAATCCATGCCGGTCCTCGTTATTTTAAAATTGGAATTGCCACAGGGATGATTTTTGCGCAGCTGAACAATATCACCGACATTTAGTTTCAAACTTCTCAGTCCTTTATTAAAAATATTCAAGTATTAATCAAAAAGGAGTTTTGGGAATAAGAGGCATAGAATAAAGGGAATTTGTTAAAATGTCGTCAGAAAAACCGGATAACAATGATAGTTGTAAATCATAGCCCTGCAATAGTAAAGGAAAAAGTAAGGAATCGCCAATGCCCAATGCTCCGTTACTCCATGTGGTAAGAAAAGGTGCGGTTAATCCTATAAGTAAACAAAGGACAACATAAGAACCTAACAAACCAAAGGCCAAACCTCCTCCTCTATTTATTAAACCTAGATTCTTGGCAACGGGCGTGATTATTAGACTTATAAGCAAATTTATAATAGTTGAAACAACAATAAACAATATTACAATGGAAAAAATTATGAGAAGGTAGTCCGTAATCACTGAAGTCAACTGACCTGCGGCGGACTGAAGTAAATTGTCCGCCGTTGTTATTCTATTGTTGATTACTTTGGCTAAAACAGCACTTAATGAAGAATCGATTATTTCCCTTATTTTAAACAGGTCCTCAAACAAGCTAATAAATTGGCCATGAAAAATAAAAGCCAGCCCAATAGATATTATTTTGCCCACAAATCTGGTAAAACCTGTGATTAAACCTTTATTAAAACCAAGTATTCCTCCAAAAGCAAGAAGGATAAGAATAATAATGTCAAATGTATTCACAATATCCCCCTAATAAAATGGCGGGAATGTGTGCGAATCGAACACACCTCGGAACGTTCCACGCCCCGACACTCGGATTTGAAGTCCGGGGGCGGCACCAGCCGCCTAACATTCCCATTGATATCCAACAAAAACATAATTTTCTTCTCATATTATAACCAAGACAAAAGTCTAGGAGCAAGATAACTGCATTTTTTTGCCAATTAATGCAATAATGAACAAAAAAGTTTGATCAAAGAATCTCAGTAGTTTCATTGGGGATTCACTCTGGTTTCAAACACTTTCTTACCATCCTCAAATTTAATAACAGCCGCACTCTTGCGCGGATTATGGGTTTCGGGATCAATGATAAATGTCCCGCTAATGCCTTCAAAATCTGTTAAACTTTCCAAAGCCGCTTTAATTTTATCACTTTCTGTGCTTTGGGCTTTTTCTATAGCTGTTAGTAAAAGCAAAGCCGCATCGTATCCGAGTATGGAAAAACTGTCGGCATCCTGGTAATACTCTTCTTTATAAGCCACTATAAAATCCGCAATAGCTGGATCACTAACTGCGCAATGTTCCAAATAATAAGTATTGTTTAAGGCTTCCTGACCGGCCACTTCAACAATCGGACCGGTACCCCAGCCATCTCCTCCAAGAATGGGCACAATAATACCTGCATTGCGAGCTTGATTAATAAAAAGACCTGCTTCTCCATAAAAACCAGGCAAAAAAATTATATCCGGATTTTTTTGCTCTATACTGTTAATAATTGATGTGAAATCTTTATCCTGTCCGCCTGTGTAATACTCTGAAATGACCATGCTGCCACCGAGCGAACTAAATTTGGTCTGAAATGCTTCCGCCAGTCTCTTGGAATATTCGGAGGATTGGTCAATTACCACTGCTGCAGTTTTGGATTCCAAATTATGATAAGAAAAAAGCGCTGCAAGTTCTCCCTGATAAGCGTCTATGAAACAAGCTCTAAATAGCCACTCATTCAGTCCATTTTCTCCTACTGTGATTAATGTGCTTGTTCCAGTAGGCGTTATTAAAACAACCTCTTTTTGGGTGGCCACAGTGGCGGCTGCCAATGTATTTAAATTGGTCATGGGCCCAATAATCCCGATTACATTATCCTGGTCTACAAGTTTTTCTACAACTGCTGCCGATTCTTGATCATTTGATTTGTTATCAGCTTCAAAATATTCTACTTTAGCCCCAAGAATCCCGCCTTTTTCATTAACTTGTTTAATAGCCAGTTTTACACCATTTTGGCCTTTAAGACCAAATTCGCTGAGCTGCCCAGATAGTTCAAAATTGCCGCCAATCTTAATAGGCCCTATCAATTGAGGTGCATCACTATTGTTGTTATTATTTTCTGTTTGGGATTCGCAACCAATTAAAATTATGAATAGAAAAACCATACATAAAAAAACTAAAAACTTTTTACTCTTCATAGGAAATCCCCCTATTCCAAACCCATGGGTTACATATATTCTAAATTTATATTTAATATTATTAAAAATTTAATTTAATTTTTTTGTCTTTAATTTTCTTTATATAAACGCCTAACCGGTCCTATTCTTTTTGTAAAGTTTATTGAGTCAAAGTATTCCAAAAGAAAAATTGTGTACTTTCTGGACGTCTGCCACCTTTCCCTGGCTTCAGAAGCTGTTATCTCCTTTCTTTCTTTCAACATTTCGCTCAATTCCTTTTTAGCGCGATTTAAAGCGGAAGTTGAAAAATAATAATCCTGGATTTTAACCAACTTTCCCACTCTACATAAATAGTCTAAGTATTCTTGTTCTTGACCGCTAGGTATCGCACAAAGGCCGGCGCTTTCCATCGTTTGGGGTGGACTTAAGCCGGCAGCTTCATAAGCTGCAAGTAGACAATTTAGTTTTTCTTCAATTTCAGCAGGAAGTTTTGGTTTAGGGTAAGGCTCTATTCTATTTCCAGAAATCTTTAACAAACCTTTTGCTGAAATCCATTCCAGGATTAACTGCCAACGCTTAAGTGACAAATCCGTTTCCATTGCTTTTTTCAGTTCCTCCCGACCCATTCCGGGACTCAAGGGGTGTTGACGCTGATATCTTAAAACATCGGCACAGATTTTTTGTTGCCATTTTTCGGCTATTTGGCGGTTCCAATATAACTCGCGCCCATCCTCATATAGTACTATTAACTCAGACCCCTTTAAACTATCTTTAATTATTTTTTTTGTTTCTTCTTTACTATAGTTAAGCAAGTGACAAATCTCATCAAGAGAAATAGGTAAAACAGTAACTTGTCCAATTAGCTGTTTCCAATTACCTTTTGCCTTAACTTCCAACTCCTTGATAATTTCTGTTTTAAACCTTTTCTTTTTATAAGCTGAAAAGCCCAGTACCTTTCCTCCGCCAATAGTTATTACCGGTGAAAAAAATCTTATAACAAAACGATCTCCGGGTGCTGCCAAAATTGGTTCTTCCAATATTATTTGAGCATGCTGAGTTGCTCCGGGTTTTAAAGCCTCACTTTCTAAAAGATGAATACGACCTAACTTTTCTGTTGTTCCAAGATGGAAATGAACTAGCTGCCGGTGTTTAATACTTCTTTTTTCACTGGGCAGATTGGTGAGTTCAACATCAATAATATGGCCTGTATGATAATACCCCGGGATTACCAGAGTGCTACCTTTTTTTATCTCATTTACAGTAATACCGCTTAAATTCAAAGCTCCTCTTTGTCCGGCTTCAACTTCATTAACAGGATCACCGTGAACTTGAATATTTCTGATTCTTGCTGTTTTACCACCAGGTTCGATTATTACTTCCTGCCCTTTATAAAACACCCCGCATTTAATTGTTCCCGTAACCACGGTTCCAAACCCTTTCATTGAGAAAACCCTATCAATAGGCATCCTGGCAGGTAGATCTTCTTTCTTTTTATCCAAATGACTTAAAAGGGTTAGAATTTCCTTCTTTAATTCTGGAATTCCCTCCATGGTAAGAGATGATACTTTGCACAGCGGAGCATCTTTTAAAAAACCTGCTTTCAACTGCTTCCTAATATCTTCTTCCACCAAATCAAGCCAATCTTTATCGACTATGTCTATTTTGGTGACTACGATTATTCCTTTCTTTATTTCTAATAGATTTAGAATATCAAAATGTTCTCTTGTTTGAGGCATTATTCCCTCATCCGCAGCAATAACGAACAGAACGGCATCTATCCCACCAACTCCTGCCAGCATTTGCTTGACAAACTTTTCATGACCCGGAACATCAACAATGCCCACTTTTTTCCCATCTGGCAAAGTAAGATATGCAAAACCTAATTCAATAGAAATTCCTCTTTTTTGTTCCTCTATCAATCTGTCCGTATTTATTCCTGTTAAAGCTTTAATTAATTGGGTTTTTCCATGGTCAACATGACCTGCTGTGCCAATAGTGGCGTATTTCTCCATTGTATTGTTCACCAAAACGTAATGTTTATTAATATATATCTTTCATAACGTTGTGTTTATGCGCATAAAAATAACTAAATATGGAAATAAAACAAATAAGTGATTGTTCTCCTGGAGGTATTTAGGTGAAACCTTTATCAATATTTAGTGAAAACAATCATATTCGAGCTCATTATAAAGATAAATTGGGAATTTCATATCTACAAACTTCGTTAAAAAATTGTTTACTTCAAGCGCAAAACAGGCAAGTTATACTTTTATGTATCGGAACTGACCGTTCAACAGGAGACTCACTCGGCCCTTTAACCGGAACAAAAATTAAAGAAAAATGTTTTCCCGGTCTCAAAGTAGTAGGTACACTCGAACAACCTGTCCATGCCGAAAACTTGCAAGTCACTTTGGACAGAATTAACTTTATTTATGAAAACCCATATATTATCGCCCTGGATGCTTGTTTAGGGAATATTGATTCGGTTGGTTTTATTACTCTGACTCAGGGACCGTTGAAACCGGGAACAGCCGTAGGGAAAGAACTACCCGAAGTAGGAGAAATCCATCTGACCGGTGTCGTCAATGTAAATGGTTTTGCTCAATATTTAATACTGCAGAATACGCGTCTCTATACTGTCTGGCAAATGTCCGATGTTATATGCCACATTTTTTCCAAAATTTATTGTTCCAAATTCAATAATTAGATTTTTTTAGCCCCTAAGCAGGCTTTCTCGATCGCCAATTTTTCTTGTTCTGTCAATTTGACTGCCGCTTTTCCTTTTTCTATTGGTTTTGCATATATTCTACATTCTTCAATACTTTGAATTGATGTCAGCAAAACACCCGTGCCTTCCTGATTTAACAATGCCATGGCAAAACTCAACTCTCCCCCCAAATTGGCAAAAGAATTAAATTTTATCAGAGAAATACTATCTATTGCACTTCTTACCTTATCCTCTATTTTCTTTATTTTTGCATCCTGGACCTGTAATTTTTGCTTGGCTTCCTTTATTTCAGTTTGATTACTCTTTAATATTTCCTCCAGATTTGTTTTGGATTTAAAGGCCTGCATAATAATATAACTTTTTTCAATTCTTTTTATTTTTATTATTAATCCTATAACCAAAATCAACAGTAATATTAACAAAGCTGACACTAAAATAAAAATTATAGATATCGTTTGTGTATCGAGATATATGTTCAAAGATATTCCCCCTAAAGCTATTTTAGAAAATGTCATTCTGGAGGTTTCCAAGCAGAGACTTAATACATCCCTAAATATTCAAACATTATAACGACCGGAATAACAATAAAAATGCCGGGAAGTAAGTTTGCAACTTTTATTTCTTTTATTTTCAACATATTAATTCCTATGCCAAGAATAAGTAGCCCACCGACCGCACCCATTTCCAATACTACAGGATCAGACAAAATTCCTTGCAAAGCTCCAGCAAACAAAGAAATACTGCCTTGATAAATTAATACGGGAAGAGCAGCAAAAATTACCCCAATTCCCATTGAGGCTGAAAAAATAACAGCAGTAATGCCGTCCAGGGCAGATTTAGCGAAAAGAATACTATGATCACCGTTTAAACCATCTTGCAATGCGCCTACAATTGCCATGGCACCGACGCAGTAAACAAGGCTAGCAGTAACGAAAGCCTTGGTAAAACGTCCGTGACGTTGGCGGGAAAGCCTTGTCTCTAAATGTTTTCCCAGTCGATTAAGTTTCTCTTCAATATCAATCAATTCTCCTGTTATAGCCCCTAATACCAGACTGGCAATAACTACTAACATGTTGCCAGTTTTTATAGCCATTTGCAGCCCAATAAGCATAATGGCTAAACCAAGGCCCTGAAGAATTGTACTTCTCATTTTTTCTGGAATAATCTTGCCAAATACTGTTCCTATCAAACCTCCGGCGACAATAGCTATAACATTTACTCCTGTTCCTAGCATTAATGTACATCCTTTCTATTTACTCATTGTTCCACGTGGAACAAAAATTTGGGGATTGTTTTTTTTGTTCCACGTGGAACATTATAATTGGATATTCATCTTTTCTAATAAACGGCTAAGCTCTTGCTTCGAATAATACTCAATTTCAATTTTTCCCTTTGTTTCATTCCCTTTAATAGCAACTTTTGTTTGAAAAATATTTCTCAGTTTCTCTTCAATTTCTGTAAATTCGTTATATTTATTATTCTTCTTTTGCTTTGTTTTTTTCGTTATTGACGCATTTTGTTTTATCTCAATAATTAAATTTTCCAATTCTCTTACGGAAAGGGCTTCTGCGTACACTCTTTCTGCCAATTTTATTTGATCATCCGGATCTTCAACACTTAATATTACCTTGGCATGTCCCAATGAAATATGTCCTTTATTTAATAAATCCAATATTTCCTGTGGCATTTGAATAATTCTTAATAAATTGGCTATAGTAGCTCTACCTTTTCCTACTCGTTTTGCAACCTGTTCTTGCGTTAAACCATAATCTTCTATTAGTTTTGCATAAGCCAACCCTTCTTCCACCGGAGAGAGGTCATCTCTTTGAATATTCTCAATTAGTGCTTTTTCTGTCATCTCCTGTTCCGTACAATCACGAACAATACATTGTATCCGGTCTAATCCAGCCAATTTTGAAGCCCGGAAACGCCTTTCTCCTGCAATTATTTGATATCCGTTTCCTTCAGGTCTTACTAAAATAGGCTGAAGTAAACCATGTTCTCTTATAGAATCTGCTAATTCTTTTAATTTTTCTTCATCAAAATCTTGTCGTGGCTGATCTGGATTTGAGACTATATCTGTTAGCAAAATTTCTTTTATTTGTCCACTATCAGTTTCACTTTCTGTTATTAATGCCCCTAAGCCTCTTCCTAATCTTTTTTTAGACACGTCCTAAGACCTCCTCCGCCAAATCTCTGTAAACTTCAGCTCCCCTTGACTTTTTATCATAGAGGCTGATTGGCATGCCATGGCTTGGTGCTTCGCTCAACCTAACATTTCGTGGTATTATTGTTTGAAACACTTTATCACGAAAATAGTTTTTTACTTCGTCCACTACTTGAATTGACAAATTTGTTCTGGCGTCAAACATAGTTAGCAAGACACCTAAAATCTGCAAATCACGATTGATAGACTTTCTTACTTTATCAAGCGTACCCATCAGTAAGCTTAGTCCTTCCAAGGCATAATATTCGCACTGAATAGGTATCAATACATCTGTGGCAGCACATAAAGCATTTAGGGTAAGTAAACCTAAAGATGGAGGGCAATCTATAATAATGAAATCGAATTCGTCTTTGACTTCCTTTAATGCTAGGGCAAGTTTACCTTCCCTGTACAATTGAGAAACAAGCTCAATTTCAGCACCTGCCAATTCGATGCGAGCCGGGGCTATTTTCATATTTTCTAATTCAGTATCATGTATTACAGTTTTTATAGGTTCTTCATTTATAATTACGTCATAAATGCAGCTTGTCAGTTTGTGTTTCATAATTCCACAGCCACTTGTAGCATTCCCTTGGGGATCGAGGTCAATCAATAAAACTTTCTTTCCTTTTTCCGCCAAACATGAAGACAAATTGACAGCAGTAGTAGTTTTTGCTACACCTCCTTTTTGGTTTGCTACGGCAATAATTCTGGCCATATTTTTTCCTCCTCTGTCAACACCACAAGAACTTTTTGAGTTCCTCTTATAACT
>JAAYII010000166.1 GCA_012523535.1 Peptococcaceae bacterium | reverse complement strand
GTGCGGTTAGGAGTTACGAACATCTAGGCAAGGAAGGGGGGAATAAATCAATGGATTATATTAAGCTTATAGAGGAACAACAAATAAGGACCGATATTCCTTCATTCCGTCCTGGTGACACAGTAAGGGTACATGTGAAGATTATTGAAGGTTCTCGTGAACGTATTCAGGTTTTTGAAGGCTTGGTAATTAAAAGAAAAGGTGACGGTTTAAGGGAGACTTTTACCGTGCGCCGCGTTTCCAGCGGAGTCGGCGTTGAGAGAACATTTCCTCTTCATTCTCCAAGAATTGAAAAGATAGAAGTAGTTCGCAAAGGTATTGTACGTAGAGCCAAACTGTACTATATACGTGACCGTTACGGCAAGGCTGCCCGAATTCGTGAGCGTCGCTAAAGGATAGATAACCCAATTTGATTGTGAAATTTTAATTTGCATAAAAGAGAGCCGGAGATAATCCGGTTCTTTTTTTAGAAAGCTTGCTTTAAAGTTTGGGAGGCTGCAGATTGAATATTCAATGGTATCCTGGTCATATGACCAAAACAAAAAGAAAATTGGAAGAACAGTTGCGTTGGGTTGATGTAGTTCTAGAACTCTGTGATGCGCGCCTGCCCTTAAGCAGCAGGAATCCGCTTCTGCAGGAACTTTTGGGGAACAAGCCGCGGCTTCTTCTTTTAAATAAATCAGATTTGGCAGACAACAACAGACTTAAACCATGGTTGGATGAATTGGCACAGGAAGGCCCGGTTATAGCCATCAGCGCTCAAAGCGGGATGGGAGTGAAAAAAATTAGCAGTATCCTGGAAGATCTCATGGCGGACAAAAGGGAGCGACTGGCGGCACGGGGAGTACGGGCCAGACCGATAAGGGCTATGGTGGTCGGTATTCCCAATATAGGCAAGTCTTCATTGATTAACCAACTGACCGGGGGTTCCCAAGCCAAAACCGGCAATAAACCGGGAGTAACCCGGGGAAACCAATGGATCAGAATTAATCCTAAATTGGAACTGCTTGATACTCCGGGAATACTCTGGCCTAAATTTGATGATCCGCAAGTGGGCAAAAAACTGGCGGCAACCGGGGCAATAAAGGATGAAGTGTTTGATCAGGAAGAATTGGCTGTCTGGTTGCTGCAATGGCTAAAGCAGAATTATCCCCAAGAACTTATGGAATTTTATAAGCTAAAGGAAGAGGAACTCGATCTGGAGAATATCGGACGGAAAAGAGGATGTTTATTAAGCGGGGGCAGAATCGATACACTTAAAGCGGCCCAGATTTTTCTGCGCGAATTTCGCCAGGGCAGGGTGGCCAAAGTGGTAATGGATTGGCAAGGTGAGGGTTAGATAAATGGAAAAGGGACGGAGAATAGAGAATTTAACCCGTTTGGAAAGGGAGTTAAGGGATAAAGGGTATAAATTGGTGGCCGGAGTGGACGAAGCCGGACGGGGGCCCCTGGCCGGTCCGGTCATAGCTGCAGCCTGTATTCTTCCCGCAACCTTTAATCTTCCGGACCTTGATGATTCCAAAAAACTAACGGAGAAAAAAAGAGCTTGCCTGGCCGAGCTGATCAAAAAACAGGCTGTTGCTTATTCCGTGGCCAGTGCCAGTCATCTGGAAATTGACAGGCTTAATATTCTTAATGCTTCCAAGCTGGCTATGAAACGGGCTTTAGCCGGCTTGGCAGTTGCGCCGGATTATGCGCTGATTGATGGCAGAGATAAGCTGGATATCTCTTTGGCCCATCAAGCTGTTATCGGTGGGGATAGATTATGTGCCTGTATAGCTGCCGCTTCTATTCTGGCCAAGGTTACCAGGGACAATCTGATGTGCGAATTGCATAAACTTTACCCGGCATATAATTTTGACCGGCATAAGGGCTATCCAACCAAATCACATTTTGAGGCCTTGGAAAAGTTCGGGCCTTGTCCCCTTCATCGCCGCTCTTTTTCTCCGGTTAAAGAAATGGTTGCGGAGCAAGAGGAGTTGGCTTAATGCTTTGACCAATCCGGAGAACTAAGAGGGTTATTATGTTGGAACAAAATTTACTGGAACAAAGATTAATTGAAGCCTTTGCCCGTTTAGGGTTTGATGAATACAAAAAAATATCTACCAAAGATATCATTTTCTCTCGGGATGTAATTGAGCAGTGCGCCCGGAATACATGCGGGAATTACGGTAAAAATCACAGCTGCCCCCCGTTGGCCGGCAGCGAGGAAGAAAGGCGGGCCAGGGTTACAGCTTATCAAAAAGCTTTTCTGCTTTCCAAGATAGTATCCATTGCTTCCAGGGAAGAGATGAAAAAGTCAATGGCAGAGGTGGCCAGAATTACCCGGGAACTGCGCAGGGAGTTCGAAAATGATAATGTGTTGGTTTTGGGAGCCGGACCTTGTAGGGTATGTGAGAAATGTGCCGCCCTGGAAAACAGACCTTGCCGTTTCCCGCATAAAATACAGTATTCCATGGAAGGAAGCGGTATAGATGTTGTGCGCCTGTCTCAGGAACAGGGAATGACTTACAACGCCGGAGGAAGCCGCGTAGGTTTTTTCATCCTGGTTCTTTTTTAGCTTTGTAAGCAAACCATATCCCGGTTATATCTTTTGTTTGCCTCTTTTTATATACCGTTGCGAAGTATTTGCAGAGGTTGGAAAGCGGAAGTTGATCATTGCAGCCAACAGCCCCGGAACTGAGGTTCCGGGGCTGTTGGCTTTATTCAAACAAGTCTTTGGCCAATTCATCGAGTTCAGACTTAAGATTTTCGCTTCTTTCTCGATCGATCTGCCATTCACCCTTTACATATTTTATGGCAGTACCTTCTTTCACTCCTTGCGGGAGCATTTCTATTTTTATGTTTTTCATAATCCTGTTATCCATTTCAACAACGGCATATTCGCCTTCGAACCTGTCAATTATTCCTCTCACACCATATCACTCCTTTATTGCGGCGATTTGTAGACCATAGAATTGTCTTCTTTGGCCTTCATTGTGGTCGGCGGTGTTGCCGCCTTGGATACTATCGGTGGCAGGAGAAGGGGGAGTTGCCTTTACTTCGGTTGGGTCTTAAAAGATACCTTTGAACCGTCAGAGGTGGCAATTACGGTGCCATTTATGTCTGTTCTAAAAACCTTTGTGCCAATATCGGCGAGTCTGGTTAAAACTTCGTCGTGAGGATGGCCGTAATCATTCCCTTGGCCTACCATTATTACGGCATAGGCAGGTTTTACTTTCTCCAGGAATTTTTGGGAGCTGGAAGTTGAACTGCCATGATGCCCTACCTTTAGAACTTCTGCTTTAATATTATATCCGGCAGCCATAATGTCTGCTTCAGCATCTTCTTCAGCATCCCCTGCAAAAAGAAACGATGTCTTGCCAAAAGTTAAATGGATTACCGCGCTGTTATTATTCAAATCCTCATAAGTTGTGATTGGTCCCACAAGTTTGACAGTAACATCCTGGCCAAGGTCAAGATCCACTCCGGCTTTGGCAGCGGTTATTTTTAAACCTTTATTTTTAATTGCCGTTAATACATCTTTATAGGTCTGAGTAGTATGGGTTGCGGTGGGCATTACTACCTGTCCGATATCAAAAGTATTGATAACCGTGTCCAAACCGCCGATATGATCTTCATGGGGATGGGTGCCGACCACAATATCCAGCTTGGAAATACCCTGGTTTCTGATATAAGAAGTGACGAAGCTATCGTCATCGTTGTTCCCGGCGTCGATAAGCATAGTTTTTCCTGCCGGAGTTTGAATAAGAATACTGTCCGCTTGGCCCACATCCAAGAAATGAACCGTGAGTTGTCCGTCACTAGTCTGGGTAATATCCGGGGTATCGATAGAAGGTTCCGGTTGGCCTGCTTCAAAGCAGGCAAATGCTGCTTGGATCACGAAAATGAATGCAAATATAACCGTTAGGGCGGTACGCGGAATTTTGGCAAACCTCTTATGCTTCCACATTAGAAATATACCGACAGGAGCAAAGAATATAAGTGTTAACCACATAAACCATTGTTTCTGAAAAAATTTCTTGTGTCTTATTCCTTCAAACATTTCTTTACCCTCCAAGATGCTTTACTCTTGTTATCATCGAACATGTAAAGAATTCCTGTCAAATTAATTTTTTTGATAGCCTGGCAGACGGAACGGAAAATATTATAATTGACTTAAATATAAATCGCTATTGCCGGGAGAAAAAGGGGAAAATGAAAACTTGGACTTTAAGGATTTAAACAAAAGAGAATTAGGCAAGCTCGGTGAAAATTTGGCAGTGGAGTATTTGCAGCGAGAAGGCTTAAAAGTTATTGTCCGCAATTATCGCTGCCCAAAAGGGGAAATGGATATCATAGCCTGGGACGGGGATTGCCTTGTCTTTGTGGAGGTTCGAAGCAGAACTTCATCATACCGAGGGACTGCAGAAGAAAGTGTGGTTTTCTCTAAGTTAAAAAGATTAAAAGCAATAGCCATATATTATCTAATGGAGCAGAATATCAAACCATGGCCGATACTCAGGTTTGATATGGTAGCCATAAATTTCTCCGATCAAGAGCCCCAGATTAATTGGCTCCGAAATATCGGTTAGAAACAGTGATCTGGGTCGGGCTTTGAGAGTGGGTAAAGTGGTGCATAATTGTTTTTGTTGGATTTATTGGTTATAATTTCATTATCTTTGCAAATCCGGCAATTGCAGCATAAGTCCTTTTGTCCTGAAAGTAACCAAAATCTTGAAAGGAATGATGCATTGTGAAAAAAAACACTTTTATTTTACTACTTGCAAGCATTTTAGCCTTATTGGCCTTATCCGGATGCTCCACCAAGGGTATCTCCGGCAATGAAAATGAAGTTCGTATCGGCCTTTATGGGGAAGTTACTCCTGCCAGTGCCGTCATATCCAAGGAGAAGGACTATCTGGTAGTTGATCCTAAAAAGGTGACTTCCCTTTATATTTCTAATCCCAAAAACGCCGATTTGGAAACCCTAAAG
>JAAYII010000165.1 GCA_012523535.1 Peptococcaceae bacterium | reverse complement strand
GTACTGCAGTGTCCCCAGATCTTTTTATCCGCCAGTCTCTTGGTTTAAATCTTTTCTTCTTACGCATTATGAAAGAACACGCTTTTTTCTTGGCGGCGGGATTTCTTTCCAAGGATGCCGCCCTTGCAGAGCAGGCTCTCCAATTTAACACTTCCTTTAATGCCCTGTTAGCTGATGCAGTTGCTCTAGCCAACGGCAATGTGGATTTCACCGTATTAAATTCCGGCGAAGTTGTAACCAATATGACTTTAAGAGCCGAACAAAGGACCCAACAATTATCCGGGGTCCCGATTGACACCGCATTAACGAATCAAGAGCTAAAGCTTGTTCCGGCCGGCGAAAATGTTAATCCGGCAATAATGGAAAATGTCCGGAGTCTTAATCAAAGGGCTATTGCTTTAACCAGGGATTTGGTCGGATTTAAAACCCAAATTCTTGACGGCATGTTATCCTGCAGGTTATTTACCTTTAATTTTCCACTTCTCATCATCCACATCAGGCGGGAAGCAATTCTGTTTATCGAGCAATTGGAGTCATTGCAAAAAACGGGCGCCATCGATTATGCCCGGGAAATCCTGGCCCAAAAAATCTTCTGGGACAGACAAATGGCCGAACATGCCCAATTCATTTCCCATTTGTTGGATCCCACAGAAGCGGCTTTAATCAACCAGGCTAACGATTTCGCCCAATTATTTTTCAATTTACGCGCCCAGGCGGAAAGCGGTGCACGTCCTTTTGATCAGCTTCTCCAGGAGGAAATCATAGCCACAAACAACCTCCGCAATTTCAAAGCCACCGCCGAAGAGCTCATACTGGCCTGCCGTGTCAGATCGATTATCATTCCGCTGCTTGCGGACCATGTTCTGAGGGAAGCAAATCACTTCTTAAGAATTTTGCAGACTCCCGGCTCCCCAATCGCTATTGCAAGCCCGCTTCGTTTAGGACAGATCTGTTCGCACAGCTTATTCAGGCGCTAATTTCTGAAATCAAAATTTCTCTCTATCTCTTTTTTTCTCTATCCAATAATTCATCTATTTCATTAGGGTTGGCCATAGCTTTCTTGGGCCAACCCTTAAGTACTTATCCACCGTCCAAAACGGAGGGCTGGCCAAATTCGCAAACGTTTGCGAATTTACCGCTCACAACATTTGAAGCATTTTCCAACCGCTGCCAATAAAATATATAGAGAACCCTACAATAAATACACCCAGCACTATAATTACCTTGTGATATACGGCATCGCTTATCAGTTTCTTACCTTTGGAAAAGGCCGTGGATATTGCCGAATACCATGTTAAATCCGATAAAATATGCCCGATGAAAAAGACCGCAACACCGATAATACCCACAGTATATGCCTGGCGGGTTAACTCCATCCCCGCCGATGCCCACCAGAGAATGAAGTAGGGATTAGCAAGGCTTACGAGCACCCCCGCCAATATAAGGTTTTCCATAGCCTTACTTTTCCTCTCCTGTTTGTTTTCCAGGGAAACTGACTTCTTTATGCCGGATTTTATCATGCCGTAGCCCATCCATAAAAGAAAAGCACCGCCAAACAGTCCGATAAAGCCCGCAACTGTCGGATTGGCAAAGAAATCTTTCAGCCCGAGCATCATGATTATGATTAATAAAAGTTCCAATATTCCATGCCCTAATACTATCAAAGGACCTGCCGTCCACCCTTTTTTAAGACTGGCTTCGATCGCTACTCCCAGCATAGGGCCGGGCATCATCGCCCCTGAAAAACCTATTAAAAATGCGCTGACAAATATTCCCCACAAAGCCATGTTGTTTTCCTCCCGCATGATTTATCCCATTATCTGTTGCCGAGTTTTGAAAATTATAGCATATTGCCCGGAGCTTGGGACAGTTCGAATCAATTAATAATTAAAAATAATAGAAATCAAGAGAAATTTAAAGTCCTATCCATAAAATAGAAATCAAATGGCAATTAAAGGTCAAAAAAGGTCAAATTACTTAGTTGAATTCCCAGCAGATTTAAGATATAAAATAATTAAAGGTCAAAGTTAGTCAAAGTCAAATTTTATATGGAGGTGCATGTTAATGTTCGGTTTAGTTCCCTTCAGAAGAAATAATCCTGTAAACAATTCAAACTTCATCAGTCCCTGGAGCGATATTGAGCGGGTAATTGATAATTTCTTCAACAATTCCTTCTTCCCACTTTATAACGGATTAGGAAGCATGAAAGTAGACATTAAAGAAACTGACCAAGAATATATCGTAGAAGCGGAAATCCCAGGTGTGAACAAAGAGGACATCAAGGTTGAACTCGATGACGACCTGCTGACAATCCAAGTCCAGGCCAATGAAGAGATTAATGAAGAACGGGACAGATATATCAGAAGAGAAAGAAGATGCTCCAGCATGAGCAGAAGCTTCTATGTGGAAAACGTTCAGACTGATAACATCACAGCGAAGTACGAGAACGGCATTTTATCCATTAAATTGCCAAAAATAAATCCCGGCCATCAAAGCAAAAAAACAATAGACATCAATTAATATTAAAGTAATTTAAACATCATGAATTAAACCTTATCAATAATATCAATAATATATCGAAAGAGTACCGCCCAAGGTACTCTTTTTTATTGCCAGGGCAAATTAGGGCAAAACAATTATTTGCATTCAAAACCTTTGAGCGGATTCAATACCCTCAAAATCATCCTGCCAAAGGCGCATTTCAAATTCATCTGCACCGGCAAGCGCTTTTTGAGCTAGGTCCACCCACCATTCATAATTTGCAAATATCGGCGCCATATAATTATTGGCATGAGACTCCTTACGAACCATAAACATTATGTTGTAATCCACCGAAACTCTCCCCTATGTAATTCATTTCCAATGCACTGTTCATCTAACAAGTGATTGCCAATCATGATTCCCAAAGCCCTAAACCGATGAGTGATACTTTCTGAATGGGCATACAAACCTTATTCCTTTCATAAATGACTCAATCATTTTGGTCAATAATTTGCCGGGCCAATGTTTTGGCCCTTTCCTCATTGGGGACAAATACGGTTTTATAACCCAAATCCCTTTCGGCGATCATGCCGACATATTTTAGCTGGGAATGCTTGCAATATCTTTTCATGGCCTCCTCAAACAAATCGGCCCCTTTTTCCGGTCTGTAACCGCAGGTAGCTATAATGGCTAATTTTTTGCCGGCCCAAAGGGACGGTCCTTTTTCTTCTCCATAATATTTATTCATGCCATATACCAATCTGTCCAACAAGGCCTTCATCGGCGGGGTACAAAACCAGGAATAAATGGGTGTAGCCAAAACAATTACGTCGCTTTCACGTATTTTATCAAAGATTTCCCGGGCATCATCCTGATAATGACAGCCGAAAATACTCCAGTTTTCTTGACATTTCCTGCAGGCAATACAGGGCTCAATGCGTTTATCATAAAGCCAGATCAGATCATAAGGAATATTGTTAAGCTCCAGTTCTTTAACAAAAGGAGTAAGGAGTTTTATAGTATTCCCCTTCTTGCGGGGGCTTCCCATGAGAATGCAAAATTTCAAATCCATCACACCACTCTTCATTTCAGCTAGCAACAGCATCCACCGTCAGTGGAACAGTCGCAGCTTGGTTCTCCACCGGTTAACCAGCTTTTGATAACTGCGGCTGCGCAACCTACACCCGGTCTGACCTCTAAAGCATGAAAGGGGCAGTTTTTAACACAGGCTCCGCATTCAATGCAACTGTCCTTATTGATTATGGAGCATTTATCGTTCATCATGGCAAACACCTGATGAGGGCAAACTTCGATACATCTCCCGCAGCCGGTGCATTGGCTTGGGTCCAATTTTAAGGTCGTGACATTTTTTAGATATTGGTGTTTCATGCTACCAATCTCCTTTAATACTAAAACTTAACCTTTTAATACTTAATCCATTTACACTTACATTTACACTCAGATGAAATTGTTTACCAGTATTAAGAGGCAACCGATAACGATGGAAACAATAATCGCCGGGATCGCTATCCGCATTTCTTTCAAAACCCCGGATAGGGATGTGTACGTAGAAGAACCTGTAAAATTCAAAGCTAAATAGGCGGAAATTGCTGGAAGGACTAGTACATACCCAAGGGCCTGAAGCAAG
>JAAYII010000164.1 GCA_012523535.1 Peptococcaceae bacterium | reverse complement strand
TTGCTATTGTTATTGCCGGTACAACCCCCATTTTCCATGTCAACGCCAACCTTATATTTTTATTGCTATTACAATAAATTCTTAATGTTTTTCAAAAAATCAATTATTAAACGAAATTTAATAATAAATTTTATTAAAAAAGCTTTTTTATTACTTGTTATTCATGCCAACGATCTCGCAGCTTCTCCCTTACTACTTTAGGGAAATTGCGGCCTGCCAAGCGGATAAACTTAGCCTTTAACGGTATAGATTCTACCCGCATTGTTTCCCCGGGATTCATCACCAACACATTTCCGCCGTCGAAAGTGACCCGACAGATCGTTCCTTTGGTAAAAGTAATATCAATTTTTTCGTGGCGGGAAACAACCATCGGTCTGGAAGAAAGGGAATGGGCAGAAATTTGGGTAATTAGTATTGCTTCAACATCCGGGCTGACAATTGGCCCTCCGGCAGATAGGGAATATGCAGTTGAGCCGGTAGGAGTTGCAATTATTAAACCGTCAGCGGGAGGACTGGCAATGGCTTGCCCGGAAAGCTTTACTTCTAAAGTAATCATGTGCTCCGAATATTCTCTGAAAAAAACCACATCATTCAACACTTTAAACTTCATTATCTTGCCTGACCTGTTAATGCTTGCCTCCAGCATCATTCTTTCTTCGATCGAGTACTCTTTACTCATTACTTTTCTTAAAGCCGAATAAATATCGCCCCGTTCCACTTCACATAGAAAACCCAGGCGACCAAAATTAACTCCCAAAACCGGAATTCCGAACGGTGCTGCCTCCCGCGCAGCTTTCAGCACTGTTCCGTCCCCTCCCAGGGAAAGGATAAAATCAAGGCTTTGAACCAATTCTTCATTGTTTTGCCAATCAAAAACCGTTTCCCAACCCTGTTGTTCAAACCAAACAGTTAATTGGGGCAGAAAAGTATCCGTATTAATTTTGCTACGATTAAGATATAAACCAACTCGATGCGCCATTTTATTTACTCCGTTTCTTTTTGTGCCTGTTGTACTAAAGTCGGGATAAGCTGCCGCCAAGCAATGCTTTGGGCTTCAGTGCGGCTTTTTTTCAGCCAAGCCAAGAATTCGATGTTTCCTTCCGGTCCCCGGATTGGAGAATAATCAAGTCCCAGAACTATAAAATGATGTTTCTCAGCTTCCTGTAAAACGAATTCAATTACCTGCCGGTGGATTTGCGGTTCCTTGACTACACCGTTTTTGCCGACATTTTCCGGACCTGCTTCAAACTGAGGCTTAATTAGTATAATTGCTTGCCCTTCCGGTTGAAGCAAGGAAAACATAGCCGGCAAGATTTTGGTTACGGAAATAAATGAAACATCACATACTACTATATCAACTTTTTCCGGCAAACTATTCTCCTGCAAAAATCTGGCGTTAGTTCTTTCCAGGCATACAACCCTATCGTCGTTGCGCAGTTTCCAATCCAGTTGCCCATAACCGACATCAATGGCGTATACTTTTCGCGCCCCGTGCTGCAACGCACAATCCGTAAATCCTCCTGTGGAGGCACCTATATCAGCAACGATTTTATCTTGAAAATCCAATTTAAAAACCTTAATCGCCTTGGCCAGTTTTAAACCGCCGCGCGAAACATAAGGATTTACATCCCCTTTTATTGTTAATTTAATGTCTTCTTTGACCGTCATTCCCGGTTTATCAAGCCGGACATTCTCCGCATATACTTGGCCGGCCAGTATTAAAGCTTTAGCTTTTTCCCTGCTGTCAGCCAGCCCTTGCTGTACCAGAACCACATCCAGCCTGGATTTATTCTTAGCCACTTGCCTTACCTTCCCTTTGTTTTCCTACTAGTCTCAGGGCAGCTTTGACGATCTGCTCGGGGTTTAGACCGTAAATTCGATGCAACACGGCTGATGATCCATGCTCAACATAATCTTTATAGCCGATCCTCTCAACTTTAACATTTGTAATACCCTTGCTTTGGAGAAGTTCAAGCACAGCACTGCCTGTTCCCCCGTTTAGGATATGATCCTCTACAGTTACAATTCTCCCTGTCTTTAAAGCCCAAGCAACTATTAAATTCTCATCGAGAGGATTAATAAACCTTAGATTGATTACCGTCGCGTCAATACCCAAAGTGACTAATTTTTCCGCCGCTTGCAAACACATATATACAACCGGACCGAAACCAATGAGCGTTAAATCTTGACCTTCTCGCATTAGCTCCGCTTTACCCTTTTCAATCAATCGCATTTCTTGGTCTATTTTAACGCCCATACCCTCGGAACGGGGATAGCGCACAGCAACCGGCTGTTTGTAAGTAAATGCCGAATAGATCATATGTCTCAATTCATTTTCATCCTTAGGGGCCATGATAGTCAAGTTCGGTATAGCCCTGAAAAAAGAAATATCAAATATACCATGGTGTGTAGGTCCATCTTCCCCCACCACGCCGGCCCGATCCACTGCCAAGACAACAGGTGCATTTTGCAGGCATATATCGTGCAGAACCTGGTCATAGGCCCGTTGGTAAAATGTGGAATACATGGATACCACAGGTTTGAGCCCACCAAAGGCTAAAGCAGCTGCAAAAGTCACAGCGTGCTGTTCGGCAATCCCCACATCGAAAAATCTATGGGGATAAAGCCTGCCGAATTCGCTTAACCCTGTTCCGCTTCCCATGGCTGCAGTAACCGCTACTATACTGTCATCCCGGGCGGCCAATTCACAAACAGTACGACCAAAAATCTGGGTATAACTAGGAGGTGTATCCTTTTTTAAAATTTCGCCCGTTTCTTTATTGAATGGCCCCACTCCGTGAAAAACATCGGGTCTTTGTCTGGCCGGCTCATAGCCTCTCCCCTTGCTGGTAACCACATGGATGAGGATCGGCCCTTTTTTTAGTTTTGCCCGGTTAAAAACCTCTTCCAGATTAGAAATGTTATGACCATTGATTGGGCCTAAATAAGTAACTCCCAGTTCCTCAAAGACCACACCGGGCACCAGAAAATATTTAAGCCCGTCTTTGGCTTTGCCCGCTGCTTTGGCTACCGATGACCCAATAGCCGGTATATGGGTTAAAAAATTTTTCAATTCTTCTTTTCTTCGATCATAGCCTGGAGCCGTCCTTATTTTATTAAGATAAGAGGACATGGCACCGACACGAGGGGAAATAAACATTTCATTATCATTTAGAACAATGATAAGATTACTATCACTATTACCGGCATGATTTAAAGCTTCGTAAGCCATCCCGGCACTCATGGCCCCGTCGCCGATAACGGCTACTACATGGTAGTTTTCTTTTTTTATATCCCTGGCCTTGGCAAAACCTAAAGCCGCAGAAATTGAGGTACTGGAATGGCCGGTATTAAAGCAGTCATGAACGCTTTCCTCTCTCTTGGGGAACCCGGCCAAACCTCCGAATTGTCTAAGACTTTTAAATTCTTTTTTCCGATTGGTTAAAAGTTTATGTACATAAGATTGATGCCCGACATCCCATATGATTTTATCCTCAGGGCTATTAAAGACCCGATGCAAGGCAATCGTTAATTCCACAACTCCCAAATTTGAAGCTAAATGACCACCATTTTGGGAAACTACATCTATCATTTCCTGCCGGATTTCCTCCGCGAGTTCGTCCAGCTGGCTATAAGTAAGTTTTTTTAAATCCTGCGGCGAATTTATCCTTTCAAGTAACCCCAAATCATTTTCCTCCCCTTTTCGCTGCTCCGGTCAAATTAAGCCTCGTGACTTTTTCCAGCCAGGCAACTATTCTTCCTGTCAAATCCAATATGGAATTGGCTTCATTGAGGGCAAATGTTTTAGCCCAGGCTTTTCCTGTGACGGTACAGGATGCTATAACTGCCAGGATTAAAACATTCAACAATATTTCCCATTCGCTTAATGACGGGTAACTAGATATCAAATTCATAATAATCGTGGCTCCTATGGCCCCACTAAGGGTACCGGTTATATCACCAATGATGTCACAAGCGAAGTTGGACACCCTATCGGCATGTTTAATTAAGTAAACAGATTGCTTGGCCCCAAAAACTTTCCTGGCCGCCCTGGCATTGTGAGGTGCTTCATCGGCAGCAGCGGCAGCCACTCCCAAAACGTCAAAGATAATGCCTACGGCGATTACTATGATTAAAAGCATCCAAGCCAAACTCAAGGGTAAATAGCGGAAGACAGCTTCCGTTCCGCTTCCCAGGAAAGCGGCGATAAAAAAAGTCATAATCAGAACAGTGATAAGATATTTAAC
>JAAYII010000163.1 GCA_012523535.1 Peptococcaceae bacterium | reverse complement strand
TGTCGCTTCGGCGACGGACTCTTATCCTAGCATATCTTCTTTTACTTGTCAACTGCTTCTTTTTTCCTCTAACTCCCGCCCTCCAGCGCTCCTCTTCCGCTCTAGGGCTCCGCCTCCGCGACGCTTGAATATATTATCACTCTTATTGTTGACTGTCAACACCAAATTTCTTGGAAATTATTTGCAGAATATAATGATCTTTAAGAAGTAAGTTTGTTGTGTAGTTTTGATTGGTGTTTGACAGGTAAGTGATAATATATCAAAGTTAAGAAAACCTTTCAAGTATGTTTTTTACGGTTAAAAGGGCAATAAATCGGTTTAAGTGCGTTCTTAAAATAATTTTGTCGGATATCTAAAGGATGATCTCTTTTTAAAAAAATATTCATCTTTTTTGATCACAAGTAAAAGATCACAGCTCAAATTGAGCTGTGTTAATCCAAAATATAAGTTAAATACCTGCATCAATCTTCGCGGGGTCTCATGGTGGGGAAAAGAATAACGTCTCGTATGGAAGCCGAGTCGGTCAACAACATAACCAACCGATCGACACCCACTCCAAGTCCGCCCGTAGGAGGGAGTCCATATTCCAAAGCCTGCACAAAATCTTCGTCCATCATATGCGCTTCCTCGTCTCCCCGGGCCCTTTCCGCCATTTGTTTTTCAAATCTCTGTCTCTGGTCGATTGGATCATTTAACTCGGAAAAGGCGTTGCCCAGTTCTCTTCCGTAAACAAATATTTCAAAGCGGTCAGTATATTCCGGATTCTGGGCATTACGTTTTGCAAGCGGAGATATTTCCACAGGATGCCCAATAACAAATGTGGGTTGTATTAAATTTGGCTCTACATATTTTTCAAAGAAAGCATTAATAATTTTTCCTCTGGAATCAATATCTTTTACTTCCAAATTCTTTTCCGCAGCAATTCGTTTGGCGTCCTCGTCGGTTTTTATTTCACTGAAATCGACGCCGCTATATTCTTTAATAGCATCGAGCATCATTATTCTGCGCCATGGTTTGGCAAAAGAAATTTTTTCGCCTTGATAGGTAATTTCTTCAGAACCGCAGACTTTGACTACAATGTTATAGATCATATCTTCTACCAGATCCATTATATCTTCGTAATTGGCATAGGCCTGGTATAATTCCATCATGGTAAACTCCGGATTATGCTTGATGGAAATTCCCTCATTGCGAAAATTCCTGCCGATTTCAAATACTTTTTCAAAACCACCCACAATTAGCCTTTTTAAAGGTAGTTCCAAGGCTATTCTTAAGTATAAATCCATATCTAAGGCATTATGATGAGTAATAAAAGGTCTGGCCGCCGCCCCGCTTGGAATTGTCATCAAGGTAGGTGTCTCAACTTCAATAAACCCCAGGTTCTCCAAATATTCACGCATTGCTCTAATAATTTTACTACGGGCAATAAACGTCTTTTTGACTTCTTCATTCATAATCAAATCAAGATAACGCTGCCGGTAACGAATATCGACATTGGTCAAACCATGAAATTTTTCCGGCAACGGCCGCAGGGACTTGGCGAGCAAGGTAACTTCCTCGGCTTTAACCGATATTTCTCCTCTTTTAGTGCGAAATACCGTCCCTTTAATACCAACTATATCTCCAATATCAAAGCTGCTTACCAACTCAAAAGCTTCGTCGCCGAGGACATCCTTACGGATATAAGCTTGAATTTTTCCTTCCATATCTTGAATATGTATAAATATTACTTTCCCTTGATCGCGTTTGGACATTATCCTTCCGGCAACCGAAACTTCCTGGTCTTCCAATTCCGGGAAATTTTCGATTATTTGAGCTGATAAATGCGATCTAACATATCTGTCTGCATAAGGTTCTATACCCTTCTTTCTCATTTCTTGTACCTTTTGCAGACGGATCTTCATTAATTCATTAAAGTTTCCAGTTGTGACATTTTCCATGTTTTATCCTCCCGAATTAATCTGTTTAATATTTCGCCGAAATATTACTCTGATATACTCGATAGCCCGTAATACCGATTTTGGGTATCACGGGCCAGTCATAGGACAAAATTCAGTATATTATTAACGAATATCCATTATCTCATAATGCACAATACCTGCCGGAACATGCACTTCCACGATACTCCCTTTGGCTTGCCCAAGAACAGCTTTACCGACCGGAGATTCATTTGAAATTTTATTAACAGCAGGATCTGCCTCTGCCGAACCAACTATAGTATACTCCTCTTCATTGCCATATTCTATATCTTTCAAAACAATCGTAGATCCTATCGTAACGCAATCCTTCTTTTCATTATCATCAATAACTTTGGCGTTGCGGAGCATTTTTTCCAAAGTAATAATTCTGCCTTCAATAAAAGCTTGTTCGTTTTTCGCATCCTCATATTCAGAGTTCTCTGAAATGTCCCCAAACTCAATTGCTTGCTTAATTCTTTCGGCAACCTCTTTTCTCCTCTGAGTTTTTAAGAGTTCAAGCTCTTCTTCCAATTTTTTTAGTCCATCGAGTGTTAAAATTACTTCTTTTTCGGGCATAAAAAATACCCCTCCCTCTTTCCTTTATGAGGCACTTTTCTTATTTTTTTGTATGTGAAACATTATATACATAACCAAAAAAAAATATACACCTCGGAAAATTAGCTCCTTAATGATACACGTAATTATAAGTAACTCCAATAATGTTGTCAAGTTGAATAAACTAACTTAAACACTAAAATACATCCAAAATTTCTTAGCAATTCCATAATTTTGCTTCTAATCAATAGGAATACCGATAAGAATAAGCGACAATATCAACAGATAAATGCCTCCCGAAAAATATCTTTAATCTCTTGAGGGGTTTGCGCTTTCATTACCTGATTCCTGTATTGAGCCGCTCCCTTCAGGCCTCTGAAATACCAAGCCGCATGTTTTCGAATCTCTTTTATCCCTATTTTCTCTCCCTTGTATTCAAGTATCTTTTCAAAATGTAGAGATAAAATGTTATATTTTTGTTTGTTATCAGGTTCAGGCATAATTTCTCCAGAATCCAAAAATTGTTGAATTGTTCCTACTATCCATGGCCTTCCGAGTGCTCCCCTGGCAACCATGACACCGTCACAACCGGTTTGGCCCAACATGCGACAAGCATCTTCGAGGGTAAAAATATCTCCGTTTCCTATTACAGGTATGTTTACCGCTTCCTTAATCCTAGCAATCCAAGCCCAATCGGCTGTCCCGGAATAAAATTGTTCTCTGGTCCGGGCATGAACGGTGATCATTTTTATTCCCCTTTTTTCAAGTCTCTGAGCCAATTCCGGGGCTACTATGCTTTCATGGTCCCAGCCCAATCGTATTTTGGCCGTAACCGGAACATCTACTTTTTCCACAATCCGAGCAGCTATTTCTTCAGCTAAGGGTAGATTGCGCAGAAGAGCAGCTCCTTCTCCATTTTTAACTATTTTCGGGGTTGGGCAACCCATATTAATATCAATAATATCCGCACCATAGGTTACCGCAATTTTTGCTGCTTCAGCCATCGATTGCGGCTCAGAGCCAAAAAGTTGAACAAAAAGAGGCCCCTTTTCTTTACTTAAATCCAGCATTTTCAGGGTCTTAGGATTGCCAAATAAAAGGGCTTTGTCGCTAATCATTTCTGAAAAGGTAAACTTACCTCCCAGAAGACGCACAATTTCTCTAAAAGCTTTATCCGTTATCCCCGCCATAGGAGCCATGAAAACCGGAGTCCCTAAATTATATTTGCCAATTCTCATTGCGGCCTCTGGTTAAGCTCCTCCTTTTTGTAACCTATTTTTTTCATAAATATTTAATAGCCCTTCCAAGGTTAGAAAGGGGTCAACAATATCTATCATTTCCGAACCATCGGCAATCAACTCAGCCAGCCCGCCTGTTGCAATAACTTTTGTATCTTTACCAAGTTCTTCTTTCATTAGGGAAGCTATTCTGTCCACCTGACCGCAGAAACCATAGTATATACCTGCTTGCATACCGCTCACAGTATTTTTGCCAATAATGCTTTTTGGTTTCACTATTTCCACCCTGGGAAGTTTTGACGCTTTTTGAAACAATGCTTCTGTCGATATGCCAATACCCGGAGCAATAGCTCCGCCCAAATATTCACCTTTTTTACTGATGGCGCAAAATGTGGTGGCCGTGCCAAAATCTACTATAACTAAAGGTCCTCCATATTTATTAAAAGCGGCAACGGCGTTTACTATCCTGTCCGCTCCAATCTCCCGTGGATTATCATAGGTAATTGAAATTCCGGTCCTTATCCCCGGACCCACAATTAAAGGATCAACATTATAGTATTTCTTCACCATTATTTCCAGAGTAGATGTCAGCGGAGGTACTACGGACGATATAATTGCCCCATTAATATCCGTGAAGTCGAGGTCGGCAAAATTAAAAAAATTTTTAACCAGGACAGCATATTCATCCTCAGTTTTTAATTTATCCGTGGAGGTTCTCCAATAGTGAACCAGCTTTTTCTCGTCATAAACACCCAATACAATATTGGTGTTGCCAACATCAATTACCAGAAGCAAAATTTTCCCCCCAATCCTCGCCGGTTATTAATCGAGCACTTAACCCATAGTAACTGTTTGCTTTCGAAGAGACGGTTTTTGATCATCAATAACTAAAGAAAAATCAATGGATTTGACGGAATGGGTCAGTTTGCCAACGGAAATTACATCCACGCCGGTTTCCGCTATAGCCCTGATATTCTCGGCCGTAATTCCGCCTGAAGCCTCTACCAGGGATTGATGATTTATTAGCTTTACAGCGGTTCTCATTTCTTCCAAGGACATATTGTCAAGCATAATAACATCAACACCACAAGCCAACGCTTCTTTTACCTGTTCAATTGTTTCACACTCAATTTCTATTTTTACCATATGGCCAACTTTGTTTCTAACCCTTTGCACAGCTTCCTTTAACCCGCCGACGGCGGCTAGATGGTTGTCTTTCAACATTACGGCGTCATACAAGCCAAAACGGTGATTCTGCCCCCCACCGACTCTAACCGCATATTTCTGCAGCAGGCGCATTCCCGGAATTGTTTTTCTAGTATCAACCACTTTTACTCCCAGATCTTGAATTAAATCAACAAGTTTTCGCGTATAGGTGGAAATTCCCGACAAATGCTGCAAAAAATTCAGCGCCGTCCTTTCGGCCTGAAGGATAGCAGCAAAAGACCCTTTTACTACCATGATTAGCATTCCCGGGAAAATTGGATCCCCTTCTTTAACTTTGACCTCAATTATTATATTAGGATCAATTTTTTTAAATACTTTTTCCACAATTGGAATGCCACAGATGATTCCTTCTTCTTTAGCATACAATTTAGCCTCTCCCAGAAGATCTTCAGGGATGACTAAAGTACTTAAATCCCCTGTACCAATATCCTCTTTAAGCGCTCTCTCTATTATCTCATCATAAATAAATGTAGGAAACATGAGTATCTCCTCTTTTGATAACAGAATGTTTTTGCCATTTTTTATTGGTTAAAGGGAAATCGCTGCGGTAATGGCCTCCCCTGCTTTCTTCCCGAGCCAGAGCCGATTTTACAATTAAGCGGCTTAAGATAAGCATATTGCCCAATTCCAATTCTGACGTATCAAGCCCGGGGAAAAATTCCCGCCAATAATCCGTCAATTGAGCTTCGGCTTGCAAAAGACCGCTTCTGTTACGGATAATCCCAACTTTATCCCACATTATTTCTTTCAAATCTTCTTTAACTCGCTCTTTGTCCAGGCAGCTATTTTCTTGCGAGGGAATTTTCTTACTTAAAGACAGATCAATATCCTCTTTTTTAGGCATTGTTAATTCCGCCTGGTTACTTTTTATTTTTTCAGCAACAATAGAAGCAAAAACCAAACCATCCAGCAATGAATTACTTGCCAGACGGTTCGCGCCATGAACTCCGTTGCAGGCACATTCCCCGCAAGCATATAGGTTGGCAAGGTTTGTCTCGCCGTCAATGTTTACCTTTATTCCGCCCATCAAAAAATGGGTTGCCGGTCCAACCGGTACGGGCGTAGTAGAAATATCGACTCCATAGGCCAGACAAGTTTTATAAATCCCAGGGAATCTTTCTTTTACCTTATCTCGACCTATGCAACTAATATCAAGATAAACCGGTCCGTTCTTCATCTCAGCCCATATTGCTCTGGCCACAACATCTCTGGGGGCCAATTCCTGACCGGGAATATCGCGCATAAATCGCTCTCCTTTAGAATTGAGCAATCTTGCACCTTCGCCTCTCGCTGCCTCAGATATCAAAAAACTGGGGGCCCCGGGCAACAATAAAGCTGTCGGATGAAACTGGATAAATTCCATATCCATTAGTTCCGCGCCGGCTCTATAAGCTGCAGCCAGCCCGTCTCCGGTGGTTACAGGAGGATTGGTCGTATATTTATACAATTGCCCTAAGCCGCCGGTCGCCAAGATAACAACTTTAGCCAACCAAATCTCAAGTTCGGATTTATTCTCATTAAATACGATTACTCCGCAAACTTTGTTTTCTTTATCTTTTAACAAGTCTATGACAAAATGATTTTCTTGGACCGATATTCCACACTCATATACTTTGGCAACAAGAGTACGTTCAATTTCACCGCCGGTTTCATCCTTGGCATGTAAAACACGATTTTTGCTGTGAGCGGCTTCACGGGTAAAATCCAACCGGTTTTCCTGTTTATCAAATTTCGCTCCCAGTTTTATTAGTAGCTCAACACATTCCGGCCCCTTTTCAGCCAGGATGCGTACAGCTTCCAAATTGCATAATCCCGCTCCGGCTTTAATGGTATCGCCAAAATGAAATTCAGGGGAGTCATCTTGGTTAAGGGCAACAGCTATCCCCCCCTGAGCATGCTCAGTATTTCCGGCCATAATATTTTTTTTAGTTAAAATTGTTGTGTTAAAGCGGGAGCATAAATTAATTGCTGCAAATAATCCTGCAACGCCGCTGCCAAGCACTAATACTTCGGTGGAATATACCTCAAGTTCATCCGGATCCCAAGGAATTAGATAATTACTGTCTCTCATTCATTTTATCATCCTCAAAATAATCACATATTGAACATTGGACTTAAATTATACAGTAAGCATTTTTTCCAGAGCAGCAATAGCTTTCTTTCTTATATCTTCGGGAACGGTAATTCGCGGAGAGAGGGTAAGCAAACAAGCTTTGACTTTCTCCAAACTGTTTTTTTTCATATTGGGACATAGCATATGGTCAGTAATAAAGAAAAACTCCTTATCCGGACACCTTTTTTTCAATTCATGTAGGATACCGCATTCGGTGCCTATAATAAATTGTTTGGCAGGAGAATTCTCTGCATATTTAATTATACCAGAAGTTGATCCCACATAGTCGGCTTCCCGCCAAACTTCTTCCCGACACTCAGGATGAACAAGTATTTTAGCCTCCGGATGGAGTTTTTTACTTTGCAAAACATCTTCTTTGCTTATGCGATGATGGGTCGGACAAAAGCCTTGCCAACAAATAATCTTTTTATTAGTTTTGGCTGCAACATATTTTCCCAGATTACCGTCAGGAACAAAAATGATATCCTGGTCTCCAAGCGAAGTTACCACCCTTTCAGCATTGGAAGATGTACAGCAAATATCGCTTTCAGCTTTGACTGCCGCTGAAGAGTTTACATAACAAACCACTTTAGCTCCAGGATATTTTCTCTTTTCTTCTCTTAATTCCTCAACGTTGATCATATCTGCCAAAGGACAACCGGCTTCAGGTTCAGGCAGAAGCACAATTTTTTCCGGTGAAAGGATTGCTGCGCTCTCGGCCATAAAATGGACCCCACAAAATACAATTACATCTGCCTTGGTACCTGCCGCCTTTTGGGCCAGTTGCAAAGAATCACCAACAAAATCTGCAATGTCTTGAATCTCATCAGGTTGGTAGTAGTGAGCAAGTATTATGGCATTTTTTTGCTGGCGCAATATATTAATCTCCTCAATTAGCTGCTTTTTGCTTCCCTCACTCACTTATTTGGTTCTCCTTTCCAATAGAACGCCTTTTCTAAATTCTATGCCTGCTACAAATAAGTGTCAAGCCTGTGTGCCATGAATCTCTGCCTGGGCAATATCTACGGGACGATTATCGGAATCAACAAAAATTATCTTTGGTGCATAATGACGAGCTTCTTCATCACTAAATATACCATATGAAATAATAATTATTTCGTCCCCTACTTGTACCAATCTGGCTGCTGCACCGTTTAAACAAATCATTCCGGAATTTCTTTTTCCCGGTATTACATAAGTTTCAAATCTGGCCCCGTTGTAATTATTCACAATCTGGACTCTTTCATTAGGAAGAATATCAGCTTTTTCCATAAGAGCACTGTCAATGGTTATGCTTCCGACATAATTCAAATTGGCCTCTGTAACTTTTACTCTATGGATCTTAGATTTCATCATCGTCCTGAACATCTTTTACACCTCCACTACAATGTTATCTATTAGTCTGGTTGACCCCAAGCGAACTGCCAGCGCGATAACCACTGAACAGTTTATTTTGTCCAAGGGGGCAAGGTTATCCGCTCTGCGTATTTCTACATATTCAATTTGCCCTTTTGATTCTTGCCTTATTCTTTCGGAGATTCTTTCTATTACTATTTCAGGCCTTGTCTCGCCTTGTTTAATAAGCGCCGCCCCTTCTTGCAAGGAACGATAAAGAACAGGGGCTTGCCTGCGTTCCTCTGGACTTAGATAGGAATTGCGTGAACTCATAGCCAAGCCGTCTTTCTCCCTAACAATCGGAGCAACAATTATTTCGATAGGGAAATTTAAGTCTTGAACCATTTTCTTAACGATCATGGCTTGCTGGTAATCCTTTTGTCCAAAATAGGCGATATCCGGCTGAACAATATTAAACAGTTTGCTCACTACTGTTGTTACTCCTTGGAAATGCCCAGGACGCCCGGCTCCACACAACCCTTCCGAAAGTTCGGCTACATTAACCGTTGTTAAGCTTTTACCATCAGGATACATTTCTTCAACCGTAGGCGCAAAGATCAGATCTACCC
>JAAYII010000162.1 GCA_012523535.1 Peptococcaceae bacterium | reverse complement strand
ATATATTAATGGCAAAACAAAAAAAACTATAAAAGCTATAAGAAAACTAATCCAAATAAAGATAACAGCAACTGCTCCCTTGCGCCGCAAACCCTTCCTTTGCAGCCATTTTACGGCGGGACTCAACAGGTAAGCCATAATTGCGCCAACAATAAAAGGAGAAATAATATCGCTTACTTTTAATAGGAAGTATAGGCCAATAATAACGATTATAATAATAAAAGCAAAACGCACATTTTTTATTCCAACCATGAACACCCTTTATACCCTTTTACACTATTGATGATTAAAAAGGCCGGACTTCAACAAGTCCAACCTTTTAGAGATAGAGATAAACGGTATTATTCTATTCGGCATAAGCTTGTGCTATATCATCCCGAGCTTCAACGTAATAATCCTCCCAGGCTACCAAGCTGCCATCCTCTTCCAAGTTATAAACAACTATATTATCTGTATTATTGTTGAACTCTACACAACAATCCCAGCAATAGTATTGTCCAACGCCAACCTTGCCAATTTGGCGGCTCCCGCAAACAGGACAAATCATGATAACAACCCCCCTTCAATAATGACAACATCTTGGCTTTCGGCCAAAATATTGTTTTCTAAAACAGCTCTTCTCCCTTTATATAAATCTGCAAATTACCCGTCCGATATTTCATAGCCAACAATAGTTTGAACTAAATTATCCACATAAATATCGCCGATAGTACCTTTAATATCTCCATCGTCATTGTATACTTTGCTGCCAACCTTTTGCGACCAGCATGTTCCGACGATTTCCTGGGGGCTTAATTTAACTAATGTTACTGATTCTTTGCCAAAAGAAGCAATATCATCTCTGGGTATTTTTAATAACTGCGGTTTCAAAAAGGTATCTTTTTCAAAAATAATGCCTGTTACCCTATTGGTAGTTTGATTAAAAATTATATCTTTAACCCAGCCTAGTCTTTCCCCGGTATTGGGATCAATAATCGGCAGCATGATTAAATCTCTCATTCTCCTCATATCAATCCCCCATTCATGGTTAACATGTTTAAGTTATTTCCCATTTTGGTAATTATTATTCATTAAATATGGCGGCTTTGGAAAAACCCATGCCGCCGACAAAAATTAATCTATAAAAAGTAATAAATGAACGTTTTTATAAATTTCTACCGGTTATACTTTATTCTGTTTACTCAAATAATCTTTAATCGCCGCATGCAGAGCATCCGCTGCCAAGTTGGAACAATGCATCTTGATTGGAGGTAATCCTCCCAGAGCTTCAGCCACTGCCTTATTGCTAACCTCAAGGGCTTCTTCCAGGGTTTTACCCTTAACCATCTCTGTAATCATGCTGCTGGTGGCAACGGCCGCCCCGCAACCAAAAGTTTTAAATTTTATATCCTTGATAATATTATCCTCCACATCAAGAGTTATGCGCATAATATCCCCACATTGGGCATTTCCAACTTCACCGACACCGTCGGGATTTTCTATTTCTCCCACATTGCGGGGATTGGTAAAATGATCTATAACTTTTTCCGAGTACATATCCATCTCTCCTTATCAAAGTTAAAGTCGGCCTAACGCTTACGACTAAAATGCTGTTTGGGTGTTTCTTATACAGAAGAGGCATCGCTCTTATACAGAGGGGACATCGCTCTTAGTCTGTCCACAATTTTAGGTAACTCCTGCAGGACAAAATCTATATCTTCCTCGGTGTTTTGCCTGCCCAATGAGAAGCGCAAAGATCCATGTGCTACTTCGTGACTTATTCCCATGGCCAATAAAACATGAGAAGGATCAAGTGAACCCGAAGTACAGGCCGATCCGCTGGAAGCAGCCACACCTATCATATCCAGGCTGAGGAGCAATGATTCCCCTTCAACATATTTAATACTGACGTTAACATTATTGGGCAAACGTTTATCACCTAAGGGACCGTTGAGTTTGACCTGGGGTATTTTTTTCAAAATGCCGTCAATTAATTTATCCCGCAGATAATAAAGCTTTTTGTTTTCTTCTTCCATTCTCAAACCGGCTAACTCACAAGCCTTGCCGAATCCTATTATGCCAGGAGCATTTTCTGTTCCGGAACGCAATTTTCTTTCTTGAGAGCCGCCAAAAACGAGCGGTGAGATTTTTACGCCTCTCCGAACATAAAGAGCTCCCACGCCTTTGGGGCCATAAATTTTATGGCTGGAAATGCTTAACAAGTCGATATTCATGCTCACCACATCAATCGGCAGTTTGCCTAAAGATTGAACGGCATCAACATGGAATAAAACACCATTTTCTCGGGCAATTTTGCCGATCTCAGCTATGGGTTGAATGGAACCGACTTCATTGTTGGCATGCATCACACTGATCAGGATAGTATCCGGACGAATAGCTTTGGATACGTCCTCAACGCTAACAATTCCTTCTTCGTCCACGGGTAAGATGGTTAAATCGTATCCATTCTTGGCCAAATATTTAAACGCATCCAACACCGCATGATGTTCAATTGCCGTGGTAATCAAGTGTTTTCCTTTATTGTTCCTGGCTCTGACCGTCCCCTGAATAGCCAGATTATCGGACTCGGTACCGCCGCTGGTAAAAATAATTTCGCTGGGTTGAGCCCCAATCAATTGGGCAACTTGTTCCCGCGCTTCTTCCAAAGCCTTTTTAACCTGGCGCCCGAAAAAGTGGACGCTGGAAGGATTGCCATAATATTCAACATAATATTTCATCATAAGTTCCGCAACTTCAGGGTCAACCGGAGTGGTAGCGCTATGATCAAGATAAATGCGCTTCATTAAAATCCCTCTTTTCTTAGGACATTATTATTTATTATTATTTAAAGAATCTTTATTTTTTCTTGTTCGTTATCCCTGCCTGACAGTAAGTCGGCCAGGGATATGGAATCAACAACATCATTAATGGAGTCCCTGATTTTAACCCACACTTCCCGGTTTATACAGAAATCCGTATTGGAACAACAGTCTTTATCCATTTGATTCTCGCATTCTACCGGAGCTATAGGACCTTCCAAAACCCTAATTACATCGCCCACATTGATCTCTTCAGGGCTTTTGGCCAGAGTGTAGCCTCCTTGGGAACCTCTAACGCTTTTCTCTAAACCGGCTTTACGCAAATCAAGAACAAGTTGTTCCAGGTAACGTTCCGATAATTTTTGCCTTTCAGCGATGCTCTTCAAGGGAATTGGCCCCTGGCCCAAATTCCTGGCCAAATCTACCATTAAAAGCAAGCCGTATTTTCCTCTAGTGGTAAATCTCAATAATCTTCACCTCATATCCGTACCAGCAATAATTAGGATTTATGAAATTGTAAAGAGCAACTTTTGAATGAGAATTCCGTTAAAAGACAAAAATTATAAGTAATGGTTTTGGAATTTCTGTTTATATCCTACTAAACCCATCGGAATTTGTCAATAAGGTTTGACCTT
>JAAYII010000161.1 GCA_012523535.1 Peptococcaceae bacterium | reverse complement strand
GTTTTTAGCATTGCAATGACCTACTATGATTTTTCTTAGCAACCGCCATCATCAGCTTAATTCGATTGAGTTGGTTAACATAGCTGGCGCCGGGATCGTAATCAATGGCGGCAATATTGGCAAGGGGGTTGTACCTGCGGAGAGGCCCGATCACGCCTTTGCCTATCACATGGTTCGGAAGGCAGGCAAAGGGTTGCAAGCAAACGATGTTCGGGACCCCGCTGTCAATAAGCTCCACCATCTCCCCGGTTAGTAGCCAGCCTTCACCATATTGGTTTCCAAGGGAGATAAATTTTTCAGCTTTTTGGGCAATCTCTTTGATATGAAGCGGCTGATGGAACCTGTTGCTCTTTTCCAGGGCTACGCGGGCAGGTTTGCGCAGCCATTCGATGAGACTTATCCAGAGTTTGCCCAGGAGCACATCTTTTTTTGTACCGGCAAGATAATTGTAGTTGAAATGTTTGCTCTGAAAGTCACAAAGGAAAAAGTCAATTAAATCGAGAACTACAGCTTCGCCGCCCTCCGCTTCAATGATGTTCACGATATCATTATTGGCATTGGGATGGTATTTGACCAGTATTTCACCAACTACACCGACTTTCGGCTTAGTTTCATTGGTGATGGGAAGCCGGTCGAAGTCGGCAACTATCTCTCGTATGAATTTACGATATTGGCGTATGCTGAGGTGAGGCATTTCAGCGATGATACGCTGGGTCCAGTAGCTAGCTAAAGAGTTTGCTGCTCCTTTTTTCTTTTCGTATGGTCTGGTAGCGTAAAGTACACGCATCAAAAGGTCACCCAGTATGACTGACTGAATGGCTTTGAACAGCATGGCCGGCGTTATTTTCAGACCCGGATTGGGTTCAAGGCCTGCAAGATTAACTGAAATAACCGGTATCTGTTCCATGCCAAGTTCTTTGAGAGCTTTGCGGAGCATGGCAATGTAGTTGCTGGCTCGGCAGCCGCCACCCGTTTGAGACATGAAGACGGCAGTTTTGTCAAGGTCGCACTCATCGGACTTCAAATAGGAGATGATTTGTCCCAGCGTTAGTATAGCGGGATAACAGGCGTCGTTATTGATGTATTTCAGCCCCTCCTCAATGGCCTGGACATCTACCTCGGGCAGAAGTTTAGCGTTATATCCGAAAGAATGAAAGGCAGCTTCCAGCAGCTTGAAATGGATTGGCGACATTTGGGGCATGAGAATGGTATATTGTTCTTTCATTTCCTCCGTAAATATCCGGCGTTTGAATATATAAGGTTCGTCCAGGGAGTGCACATTGTTGCGCCGGCGTTCTTCTCCGGCAGCCTTCAAGGATCTTATCCTGCTCCTGGCGGCACCGAGGTTTGTTCCCTCGTCAATTTTCAACAGAGTATAGATTTTGTTTTTACAGTTTAAAATCTCCTCGACTTGATCCGTTGTAACGGCATCCAGTCCGCAACCAAAGGAGTTAAGCTGGACAAGTTCGATATCATCGTGTTTACCGACGAATTCTGCAGCCTTGTATAAACGGCTGTGATACATCCACTGGTCCAGCACTCGTAAGGGTCTGACCAGGCTTATATTTTTAGCCACACTGTCCTCGGTAAGAACGGCCATATCGTAGGACGTGATCAGTTTATCTAAGCCGTGGTTGATCTCGGGATCCAGGTGGTAAGGTCTTCCGGCAAGCACTACGGCCGTTAGCCCCTCTTTTTTAATGGTTGCCAGCGCCTTTTGGCCCATTTCATAAATGTCTTTTTTAAATCGTTTGTCCTCCAGACGGCCATTTTGTACGGCGCGTCTAACCTCATCGGGCTTTACACCGAATACCGCCAGTTCCTCCGCAAGGCGCTCTGCCAATCTTTTATCATCGTTGTAAGGCAAAAAGGGATGGAGGAAAGAAATTTCTTTCTCCAGAAAAAGTTCGTTCATATTCCCGGCAATGACTTCGGGATAGGTGGCCACAATGGGACAGTTATAGTGATTGTTGGCTGTACTGTCTTCCAGCCTTTCATACTTGATGGAGGGGTAGAAAATCACCTGTGCTCCGTTATTAGCTAACCATTTAATATGGCCGTGAACAAGCTTGGCGGGATAGCAGACCGTGTCCGAGGTGATAGTTTCCATGCCCATCTCGTAGATCGCTTTGGAAGAGGGAGGAGAAAGCAGGACGGAAAAGCCAAGCTCGGTAAAAAAGGTGAACCAGAAGGGATAGTTTTCGTACATATTTAGCACTCTGGGGATGCCGATAATTCCCCGGGGCGCCTTGTCTGGCGGCAGGGGGGTGTAGGAAAAGAGGCGTTCATATTTTTGGGCATAGAGATTTGGTATGTTTTTATTGCGTTTTACTCCGCCGAAAGCTTTCTCGCACCTGTTCCCGGTAATGAACTTCTGGCCGTTGGCAAAGCGATTGATGGTTAGGAGGCAGTTGTTTTCACAACCCTTGCATCTGGAGTGGGAATTATCTATTTTGAAGCCTTGAAGCATTTGGGGCGAAAGGAGGTTGGAACGGGATTCGGGTGTGGATCTTTGAAGGGCAATTAGGGCTGCGCCAAAAGCCCCCATATGGCCTGCAATATCCGGTCTTACTACCGAGCGTCCCAAAACAAGCTCCATACTTCTCAGCACGGAGTCGTTAAGAAAGGTGCCCCCTTGCACGACTATTTTTTCGCCGGCATCCTGGGGATTTCTCAGTTTGATGACTTTGTAAAGGGCATTTTTGATCACGGAATAGGAAAGCCCCGCGCTGATGTCACCAATAGTTGCGCCTTCTTTTTGAGCCTGTTTCACCTTGGAATTCATAAAAACTGTGCAACGGGTGCCAAGATCCACCGGGGCTTGAGCAAAAAGCCCCTCCTGGGCAAAGCTTTCCACACTTAGACCGATAGACTTGGCGAAAGTTTCGATAAAGGAACCACAACCTGAGGAACAAGCTTCGTTGAGCATGATGCTATAGATTGAACCGTTCTTTATCTTTAAACACTTCATATCCTGCCCGCCGATATCGAGGATGAAATCCACATCCGGTTCGAATTCTTTGGCTGCCGTATAATGGGCGATGGTCTCTATTTCCCCGCTATCGACTCCAAAGGCCGCTTTAATCAGGCCTTCGCCGTAGCCTGTCACAACAGAGTTGGCAATATAAGCTTCTTTAGGAAGCAGGGAAAAGAGCTCAAGGAGCATTTCCTTTACTGTTCCGACGGGGTCGCCTTCGTTTCCTTTGTAGTAGGTATATAACAGCTTTTTGTCTTTGTCGATGAGGGCTGCTTTGGTGGTTGTAGAGCCCGCATCAATTCCCAGGTAGACCGGTCCTTGGGCCTGAGTTATGTCCCCTCTGGCCGCTGCATGCCGGCTATGGCGGCGTTCAAACTCGGCAAAACTCTCGGGACCGGTAAACAGGGGTTCTAAGTGTTTGACCTCAGTTGGGGCTGAGAAGCCGGCAGTGTTAATCCTTTCCAGTATTTCAGAAATTTTAATACTCCTATGAGACTCGGACAACAATGCTGCCCCTATGGCGACAAAATACTGGGAATTGGCAGGGAAAATGACTTCCTCATCTTTCAGCCCCAGTGTTTCTATAAACCGCCGTCTCAACTCGGAGAGAAAGGCGAGAGGCCCTCCCAGGAAAGCAACATTCCCTTTAATGACGCGGCCGCAGGCCAAGCCGCTAATGGTTTGGTTGACAACTGCTTGGAAGATGGAGGCTGCCAAGTCGCTTAATGACGCTCCTTCATTTATCAGCGGTTGGATATCGGTTTTGGCGAAAACACCACATCTTGCAGCAATAGGATAGATGATTGAATAATTTTTTGCAGCTTCATTCAGACCGGCCGCATCCGTATTTAATAGAATAGCCATTTGGTCGATAAAGGCTCCAGTGCCTCCGGCGCAGGTCCCGTTCATGCGTTGCTCTAAGTTACCTCTGTAAAAGGTAATTTTGGCGTCCTCGCCTCCCAGCTCTATAGCTACATCGGTTTCCGGGATTAATGCGGAAACTGCGGCAGAGCAAGCGATTACCTCTTGTTCAAAAGGCAAATCGAGGAGACCGGAGAGGGATAAACCGCCCGAGCCGGTGATGCAGGCTGTAACCCTCTGTTTCGGAAAATGCTGGGCAAGATCGGCGATAAGCTCGCTGATCTTTATGAAGACGTTTGACATATGGCGTTCGTAGCGAGAATAAATCAGTTCATCATTTCTATTGAGAAGAACCAGTTTAACGGTTGTGGATCCAACATCTATCCCCAGTTTTAGGACTTCATCGTTATTTTTATGATTTGTTTTAAAGTCCATGGGAAACTGACACCTCACAGGTTGGGACAGCACTGTCAGTGATATAGCGAGCAGAGTTAAGATCAACAGGTCTACCTTTTATTTACATTATAGGATAAGCCGACCTGTTGAAATCTCTGGAATGGAATTTCCATACTCTAATCTTTTATTACTATTATAAGTTAATTTCTGCCAAATATCACTTATACCATACCAAAGGCAAATCCGGATCTTGCCATTAAACTGATGGTAAATGATACAAGGCCGTTTAATGCAGTATTAAGAATGATCCTGGTCAAAGGAGTAAGGAACTGTTTGATCCTTTCCGGCAAAAATACTCCTGATCTGGATGAAAAACTATTACAGGAGAGGGAAACAAAGTCAAAATTACTTGTAATAACGGTATTTTTACAGGCGCTGATCTGGGGATTGTTAAATACCACTGTGAGCCGGGAGCGGGAGCCGAGAATTTTGAGTGGGTAAAGGATTAAGTCGTTATAGCCATGCCGGGCTCCCGGGCTGACAGATAAGCTTGTCCCAAATTCGCAAACGTTTGCGAATTTGGCAAGCCTTCTATGATTAAGGATTCCGGGTGGTTGGCAATCCACCATTTTACCGTTTCGGCAAAACCGTCTACGAGATGTTTAACACGAAATCGGTAGCCATTGGGAGACTGATGGTATTTTTATTTTCTATCAAATTTATTAGGTTAAATGATATAATACATTAAACGCATAAGAACAGGTGACAAATAGGTGATGACATATAGGCGGGGTAAATAAAAAATTAAGCGGGGTGAATGAATGACCAAACGGGTAATTCGCTATTTCCTTAACTTTAAGGATGGTCAGGAAAAATGGTTAAATGAAATGGCGGCAAAGGGTTGGCGGCTGGTAAAATGCGGGCAACTCACTTATTACTTTGAGAATTGCATACCTGGGGAATATGAGTACAAGGTGGAATTTGTCGCAGATCGATCTTATGCGAAATCGAAGGAATACAAAGAATATCTTGAAAGTTTGGGCTATAAAAGCTTCTACAAAAATGTTAATGTGGGATTTTTTCTTGGAAAGGTTAAATGGCGTCCTTGGGGAAAGGGCGCGGGACAAATTACGACGGCTCCTGGCAGTTTTCTAAAGGAGCTGATAATAATTGAAAAGAAAAAAGCTGTCAACGAATAATCGCTGAAAATGAAACCGGGATAGATTTATTATCTCGGTTTTTGTTCAATATTTCATTGAATTCGTTGATCTGTTC
>JAAYII010000160.1 GCA_012523535.1 Peptococcaceae bacterium | reverse complement strand
TAGGTCAAACCAATAATGTCACTCCTATCCAGCTTCTAACTGCAGTATGTGCGGTGGCCAACGGCGGAGTATTGATGAAGCCCCAGCTGGTACAGGAAATTGTGGCTTCTGACGGCAGGGTGCTTGTTCCTTTTCGAAAACAAGAGGTAGGCAGGGTGATATCCAGGGAAACATCAAAGCAGGTATGTGAGATCTTGGAGTCGGTTGTGACCAACGGCACCGGGCGCCGAGCATTTCTTCCGGGATACCGTGTGGCCGGTAAAACCGGTACTGCTCAAAAAGTTGTCGATGGAAAGTATGTTCAAGGTGAATATGTTGCTTCTTTTGTCAGCTTTGCCCCTGCCGATAATCCACGCATTGCCGTCTTGGTGGTAATCGACGGAGTTCCTTTTTACGGCGGAGTGGTAGCCGGGCCTGTTGTGCAGGCGGTTATGCTCGATTCTCTCAAGTATTTGGGAGTTAAACCGGACTTAAGTGCTCCCTTGGCTCCTAAACCGATGTATGGTCTGGAAGTCCCGCCGGTAAAGGAAGCGGCCACAGTGCCTTCCGTTTTGGGATATCCCTTGGAAGAAGCCGAGGCAACGCTGAAGAAGGCCGGGTTTAAAGTTATAGTTGAAGGCAAGGGAACGAGTGTGGTTGATCAGATTCCACATGGGGATGCCAAGGTAGAAAAAGGATCAACGGTCATACTTTACCTTGGTTCCGAAGCCGGACAGCCGGCTATTGCCCCTTGGATTTTAGAACATATGGGCGATCCGGATATAGCCGCTATCGAAGATTTCAGTCCCCGCATTCCTCTAAGCGAGGATGCCAGGCTTTTGGAATAAAAAAAGCAGACCTAAAAAATATTTTAGGTCTGCTCTCCATCTAAAATGTTAATAATAGTATAATAGGCTGGTAGAGGTGAAAATATGAGCACAATTAAAAAAACCCTTAAAGATATAATTGCCGGATCGGATATTATCGGGATACGCGGGGACGCTGGAATAGAAGTCAGCGGCATTACCCATGATTCGCGAAAAATAGAGCAAGGGGATATATTCGTTTGTATTTCCGGCTTTAATACAGATGGCCATGATTATGCTGCGAACGCTGTGCAAGCAGGCGCCAGAGCCCTGGTAGTAGAGCGTTATCTCGATCTCGACGTGCCTCAGATAAAAGTGAAGAATACTCGGCAAGCAGTAGGCTATTTGGCGGCAGCCCTTTATGATTACCCATCCAAAAAACTGGAATTGGTCGGGGTAACAGGGACCAACGGCAAAACCACTGTTACTTATCTGGTAGAGGAAATTGCCCGCCGGGAAGGGAAAAAGACGGGTTTGATCGGTACTTTGGGTTCCAGGATTAACGATTTAAGCTTTCCCGGACAACATACCACCCCGGAAGCGACTGAAATTCAAAAACTGCTTAGGGCTATGGTTGATGCCGGCGTCAATACGGCAGTAATGGAAGTGTCTTCCCATGCCTTGTCCCTGGGCCGGGTTAACGGTTGCATTTACAGGGCGGGCATTTTTACCAATCTCAGCCAGGATCATTTGGATTACCATCATAATATGCAGGCTTACCTGGAAGCAAAATCTCTCTTGTTTTCCGGTATGCACCAAAATCCTCAGAGCCAATTTGCCGTCTTGAACGGGGATGATGAGGCTTGCCAATACTTGCAGCAAAAAACGGCCTGCAGGTATGTAACTTATGCCATTAATAACCAAGCGGATTTTAAGGCTTATAATGTCAAACTTTCGGCGCAAGGAGTGGAGTTTGAAGTCGGATACAATGGGCATAGAGCTAGGGTTTTTTATCCCGTCCCGGGGAAATTCAGCGTCTATAATGCTTTAGCCGCTTTTACTTGGGGAATTACAGCCGGGTATAAGCCGGATGCGGTTCTTACAGCTCTGCAAAACATAAAAGGCATACCGGGAAGATTTCAAAGCATACGCCGAGGCCAACCTTTTTTGGTAATTGTCGATTACGCCCATACTCCCGACGGTTTGGAAAATGTGTTGGCCACGGCAAAAGAAATTACCTCCGGCAGGCTCATCACTGTTTTCGGCTGCGGCGGGGACAGGGACAGGACCAAACGACCGCTTATGGGCAAAGTAGCCGGAAATTGGAGTGATTATGTAGTAGTCACCTCCGATAATCCCCGCACGGAAGATCCGCAAAAAATTATTGAGGATATTATTCCCGGTCTGGAGAACGCCAACTATAAAATAATGCCCGACAGGCGAGAAGCCATTGTCCATGCCTGTTCAATCGCCACGGCGGGCGACACCGTGCTGATAGCGGGCAAGGGACATGAAGATTACCAAATAATCGGCAAGGAAAAGATCCACTTTGATGATCGGGAAGAGGTAAAAAAGGCTTTAAGGAGAATGGGATATGTGGAAGAGTGAATATATCGCAGCCCTTAGCGGTGGAGAACTTTGGGGAGGGACGGCGGTCCCTGTTCAAGGCTGGTCATTGGACAGCAGGAAAATAATTCCCGGCCAAGCTTTTGTGGCTTTTAAGGGTGAACATACAGATGGGCATTGTTATATTAAGCAGGCCTTTGAAGCCGGTGCCTCCATAGTGCTGGCCGAGTTTTCCGGCCTTAAAGAACAGGGAATAACAAAGGGCGATGTTCCGGCAGACCGGGCCATTATCTGCGTTAATAACTGCATGCAGGCCTTTCAGCAACTGGCATCTGCCTGGTGCCGGGAATTAAACCCTGTAGTGATAGGCGTAACGGGCAGCAATGGGAAAACCACGACCAAAGACATGGTGGCTGCGGTGCTGTCCGCCAGATATTCCGTACACAAAAATCCGGAGAATTTCAACAACGAGATAGGATTGCCGCTGACAATTCTTAATGCTCCGTCGGGTACCGAGATTATGGTCCTGGAGATGGGCATGCGAGGGTTGGGCCAGATTAAAGCACTTTGTGACATTTGCCGGCCACGCTTTGGCATTATTACCAATATCGGCACCACTCATCTGGAACTATTGGGAAGTATAGAAAATATCGCCAGGGCCAAATGGGAATTAATTGACAGCCTGCCCCGGGAAGGGACAGCAATCCTTAATGGGGATGATTATTACTGCGTGCAAAAGGCAGCCTACACCGAAATAAAAAAAGTGTTCTATGGCCTTAAAGGCCTGTATGGCCCGCCGGACATTAAAGGGATTAATCTAAAGGCTGCTTCCGGGCTCAAGACTGAATTTAAAGTATTGGCCGGAGAACAGAAGGCGAATGTTACTCTCCCTTTGCCGGGAGAACACAATGTGCTTGACGCTCTGGCCGCTTTGGACGCCGGTTTGGAACTCGGAGTTTCTTTAGAAGAGGGGGCCCGGGCTTTGCAGGAGCTTGAACTATCCAAAATGAGGCTGGAGCTCTTGGAAGGCACCGGTCAGAGCACTGTGCTCAACGATGTTTACAATGCCAATCCCATCTCCATGCAAGCTTCCCTGCAAGTGTTGGCCGAGCGGGGAGGGGAGAAAACCATAGCTATTCTCGGAGAGATGTACGAACTGGGAGAGTCCGCAAGCGAAGGTCACCGGCAAGTGGGACAAACCGTTGCTTCTTTGGGGATAAAAGAATTAATTACAGTTGGGCCTCTGGCCCGGGAAATTGCTTGGGAGGCAAAGAATAACGGCTTTCCCGAATCAAGGCTGCATTGTTGTGATAATTGTGAGCAGGCGGCCGCCAAGGCTCAAACATTGATTGAAAAATATGGTCCCGGAACCTGGTTGTTGGTCAAAGGTTCACGGGGGATGAAAATGGAAAGGATCAGCCAACAATTGGCTGTTAAGAAAGGAATAAATGCCGAGTGATGGAACGAATCTTTTTTACCATAGCTCTTGCCCTTTTTATAAGTCTGCTTGTCGGACCGTTTCTAATTCCGGTGCTCAGAATACTAAAATTCGGACAAAATATTCGGGAGGAGGGCCCTCAGCGGCATTTGGCCAAGGCGGGAACACCGACTATTGGCGGGTTGATTTTCCTGTGCGGTATTGTAGTGGCGGTTTTGGTTATGGCTGAAAGGCCCTATTCCCTGGGTATAATATCATTGCTGGGGTTAACTTTGGCTTTTGGCTTGGTGGGCTTTATTGATGATTTTCTTAAAATCTTGCATAAAAAAAACTTAGGGTTAAAAGCAAAACAAAAGCTGGCGGCCCAGTTTTTGATCGCTTTGGTATTTGCCTTCGTAGCGGTTAAACTTTTGGGCCGAGGAACGATTATAGGCATTCCTTTTTCTCATCTGACCTTTGACCTGGGTGTTTGGTATTATCCTCTGCTGGCTTTGGTGGTAGTTTCAGCCACCAATACCGTAAACCTAACCGACGGGCTGGACGGTTTGGCCGCAGGATGCGTGGCTGTTTCAGCTATCGGCTATATATTGATTTCCCTTTTGGCTGTCAATACGGGAGTGTTGCAAGGGCTGGCCGTCAACAGCGGGGACTTGACGGTTTTTGCCGCAGCTTTAGTCGGAGGTTGCCTGGGGTTTTTGCGCTTTAATTATTACCCGGCCAGGGTGTTTATGGGTGATTGCGGTTCGCTGGCCTTGGGAGGGGCTTTGGCCGGATTGGCGATTTTAACCTGCAGTGAACTTGTCCTGATTATTTTGGGTGGCGTGTACGTAATGGAAGCCTTATCCGTACTTATCCAGGTAATTTCTTTTCAAACCAGAGGAAAGCGGATTTTCCGCATGTCTCCCTTGCATCACCATTTTGAACTGGGCGGTTGGAGTGAAGTCAAGGTGGTAATTGTCTTCTGGACCATGTCGGCCCTGTTTGCCTTTTTCGGTGTCCTGGCCTATACGGCCATGGTTGTTTAATCATATCAAACAATGGGGAAGGAAATGTATTGTTTGAGTTGGAGGAAATAATTTATGAACTATAAGGACAAAAGGGTTTTGGTGGTCGGAGGAGGTTTAAGCGGGATTGCGGCGGCGAAAAAGCTTTTGCTGCTGGGAGCCGAGGTTTTTCTTACCGATCGCCAGGAAAAAGATAAACTGCCCGGGATCAAGGAGTTGGAAGAACTGGGACTTGATCCGGGACATCTCTTGCTGGCCCAGGAACCGCCCATTGCGGAGATAAGGCCGGATTTACTGGTCCTTTCCCCCGGAGTACCACCGCGCCAGCCTTTTATTCAACAAGCCGCGGCTCAAGGTATTCCTATATGGAGCGAAGTGGAGCTGGCTTTAAGAGGATCCCTTGCTCAAATAGTCGGCATTACCGGCAGCAACGGTAAAACAACTACGGCTTCCCTGTGCGGTGAACTGGCCAAGGCAAGCGGCAGGGATACCGTGGTGGCCGGGAATATCGGACTGGCTTTATGTGGCCAAGTCGAGCATTTGGATGAGCAGGGAATTATTGTGGCGGAACTTTCCAGTTTCCAGCTGGAGCTTATAGATAAAGTAAGGATTAATATTGCCGTTATTTTGAATTTGACCCCTGATCATTTGGATCGTCATGGAACTATGGAGAATTACATAGCGGCCAAAGCCCGCATCCTGGAAAATCAAACCCCGGAAGACCTGGCAATTTTAAATTGGGATGACTTAAAGGTAAGGGAGCTTGCCCCTCTAACTAAGGCCAGGGTGGTTTTTTTCAGTTCCGGTCAACCTTTGGATGATGGAATTTTTGTGGAGGGCGAAGACATAATTATCGGTCGCGACTATAAGTTTGGCGGCGGTGGACAAGGCTTTGGCCTGGCGGAGGATCAGGCCGGAACAAAAGGCTGGAAAATTGTAAGCAGCGGCGAGCTTTTGTTGCGGGGCAGACATAACTTGGAAAATGTCATGGCCGCTGTTGCCGTCGCTTTAGAATTGGGGCTTAAGAAAGGGCAAATCGTCCGGGTATTGCGTTCTTTTCAGCCGGTAAAACATCGCCAGGAAATTGTGGGCTAATACAATGGCATTTTATTTATTAATGATTCCAAAGGAACCAATCCCGAATCTTCCATAAGGGCTTTACAGGCTTATGAAGAACCCATAGTCCTTATTGCCGGGGGCAGAAATAAAGGACTTGATATGACCGCTTTTTTGCTGGAGGCAAAAAAGCGGGTGAAAAGTTTGGTGCTGGTGGGAGAAGCGGCCTCCGAGTTGGAAATCTTGTCCAAAAAGATTGGCATTAAGAGAGTTCTAAGATCCAGCAGCTTTGAGGACTGTGTAGCAAAAGCCATTGCGGAAGCCGAACCGGGAGATGTTGTCCTTTTATCGCCGGCTTGTACAAGTTGGGATATGTTTAAAAGTTATGAGGAACGGGGGGAATTGTTTAAGGAGTTGGTGCGTAAGCATTATAGCGAACCCAAAAGTTTTTAAGGGGGGAGCTTAATGCTGGCCGAATACCGTAAAGTTGATCCCGTGTTGTTGGGCGTCATTATCGCCTTGCTTTTAATCGGCATTGTGATGACCTATAGCTCCAGTGCGATTAAAGGTTATCTCTATTATGAAGATCCCTATCATTACTTTAAAGCCGAGTTGATATGGGTTGCTTTGGGTTTAATAGCCATGACTGTTGCCCTAATGGTTGATTGCCGTTGGCTTTATCAGCAGGCGAAACCGATTCTTTATATAGCCATAGTACTTTTGATCATGGTAAAAATTCCCGGAATCGGGAAAACGGTGAATGGGGCTACCCGTTGGATTGGAATGGGCCCGCTGCAAATTCAGCCTTCCGAAGTGATAAAATTGGCCATGGTTTTAGTAATGGCCAGATTTCTCTCCGCCGATCCCTATAGGATAAGGTCATTCCGGCGGGGTATTATACCTTCCTTGGTTCTTCTGGGTCTGATTTGCGGCCTTATTATGCTGCAGCCTGATCTGGGGACAACCTTGGTTATTGCTGCCACTGTCTTCTTCATGCTATTGGCCATAGGTGCTAAGTTGTGGCATATGGCAGGATTGGGCTGTGCCGGAATAGGATTGTTGGTAGCGGCCATTATTGCCGAACCTTATAGAATGCGCAGGATTTTCGCTTTCCTGGATCCTTGGGCCGATCCTTCGGGCAAAGGATATCAAACCATCCAATCATTGTTGGCTTTGGGACCCGGGGGTCTGTTCGGTTTGGGAATAGGACAAAGCAGGCAAAAATTTCTATATCTGCCTGAGAATCATACTGATTTTATTTTTGCCATGATTGGTGAAGAACTTGGTTTTGTCGGTGCCACTTTAGTTGTTTTGCTCTTTGCGCTTTTTATCTTGCGAGGTTTTCGGGCGGCACTCTATGCTCCTGATAGTTTTACAGGCCTATTGGCCGTAGGGCTTACCTCTTTAATCGGTATTCAAGCCATGATCAATATGGGTGTCGTATCCGGAGTATTGCCGGTAACCGGCATTACTCTGCCCTTTATAAGTTACGGAGGAACATCGCTCTTATTTACCATGATAAGCGCCGGGCTGCTTCTTAATATTTCGGCGGCCGGTAATTCTAGGGGGGTTTTTTGATTGCGGATTATTGTAACCGGGGGAGGAACCGGCGGGCATATTTATCCGGCCATGGCCATAGCCAGGGGACTTTTGGCCAGATACAACGATGTGGAGGTTTTATATGTTGGAACGAAGGAAGGCATGGAAGCTACAATAGTTCCGGCTAACGGGTTGGATTTCCAAGGAATAGCCGGTAAGGGGCTTCCTCGTAAAATAAGTTTGGAAACAGTAAAGACTGCGGGCCAAAATGTTTTGGCTTTATGGCAGGCCAAACAAATTTTAAAAAAATTTAAGCCCGATCTGGTGGTGGGCACCGGCGGTTATGTTTCAGGTCCGGTGGTTTTGACAGCGGCTTTTTTCGGTATACCTACTCTTTTGCATGAACAGAATGCTTTCCCCGGGATTACCAATAAAATCTTAGCCCGTATGGTTAAAAAAATTATGGTTACCTTCCCGGAAAGCGCTCGTTTTTTCCCGGCCAAAGAAAAAATTGAAGTAGTGGGTTTGCCGGTTCGGGAGGAAATCGGCCGGGTCAAACGAAGGGAAGGGGCAGAAGCTTTTAAGCTGGATCCGTTAAAGAAAACCATTCTGGTTACGGGAGGCAGCAGGGGTGCCTTGAGCATCAACAAAGCCATGGTCCATGTTTTGTCTCAATTAGCGGCCCATCCTGAAATTCAAGTGATATGGGCTACAGGCAAGGCAACCCATGCTCAGATTGTTGAAGAATTGGACAAGAATAAACTAAACTGGCGATGTGAGCAATGGCGGATAGTCGAATATATTGAGAACATGCCCGAAGCCTTGGCCTGTTCGGATCTTTGCGTTTGCCGGGCCGGGGCGGCTACTTTGGCTGAACTCTCGGCTGCAGGCAAAGCGAGCATTCTCATCCCTTATCCTTATGCGGCCGAGAATCATCAGGAATATAATGCCCGGGTATTTGAGGATAAAGGAGCAGCCCGTGTTATCTTGGATAGGGAGTTGGACGGGCCCTTGCTCAACGAGCATATCCAAAAACTTATTTTCAATCCCTTCTTGTTGGAAGAAATGGCGACCAAAGCAAAAGAAATATTTAAGCCGGGGGCTTTGGAGCGGATCTTGGAACTTTGCCGGCAAACCGCCTGGAGATAATTTTCTTGCACACTACCCTTCTTTTTTGCATACCATAAGGAGGAAGAAAGGAGGGTAGGGCATACTTACATATTGACTGGAGTGAACATAATGG
>JAAYII010000159.1 GCA_012523535.1 Peptococcaceae bacterium | reverse complement strand
ATTATAGGAGCAGACAATTACAGTAATGAGTTTTTCAATTGCATAAAGCCTAATTCGTTAGTTATTCGATACGGGGTTGGTTATGATAACATTCCTATAAAGATTTGTAATAAACGATTAATATTGGTGGCCAATACACCGGGAACCTTAGAAGATTCAGTGGCAGAGCATACAATTGCCCTTTTATTAAGCAGCGCCAGGAAAATTCCCCAGATAAATCGTTCAATCCAAAAAGGCGTTTGGCCTATAGAGTCCGGTATTGAGTTAAAAGGTAAGACACTAGCCATCATCGGCCTTGGAAATATTGGTTTTAGAACAGCTACTATAGCTAAATTAGGATTTCAAATGAGAATAGCTGCGTTTGACAAAAAAACTAATATCGACAGACGCATATTAAACATTGTAGATTTATATTCGTCCAATTTTTCCAAAGTGGTTGCTGATGCAGACTTTATATCTTTACACTTAAGTTTAAATAAAGAAACGAAGATGTTTATAGATGAGGAGAAGCTCAAATTAATGCCAAGAAAGGCAATTCTCATTAATACATCTAGGGGAGAACTCGTCAATGAAGACGCCTTGTATAAAGCTTTAAAAAACAAAGAAATTGCTGGAGCTGCTCTCGATGTATTTTACCATGAGCCATATAAACCGATGGGGGGGGACTTAAGAAACTTAGATAATGTAATTTGCACCTCACATGTTGCGTCTAATACTGACAGCGCTAACAAGCGTATGAGCATATTGTGTATAAAAAACGCATTAAACTTCTACTTGGGTAAGATCAACGATCTAACATTAATTCCCGAAAGTAGCGTAGGGTCTTCCGATGGTTGAGTAGTAGATTTCCCCCTGATAGTTTTAGATTCATCTTACAGTTCAGGCCGAAATACTCTATAAAATCTTGCGGTTAAGCTGAGAAAAGGGGGGGTGGAATACATAGGGCAAACGTATTAGGTCGTTAAGTCATGAAAAACTAAAAAAAAGGAGTAGAAACTATATGATGAACAAAAGATTGCTCATGATTAGTGTAATTTTGGTAGTATTTCTTTCTGCTGTTAGTACTTCCGCTCGAGATATTGACTGGCGCGCTTATAAGGGTACTCAGATAAATGTCCAGCTTGCACAGCAACCATGGGCTGATTTTATTAAGGGTGAAATTAAGGAATTTGAAGCGCTTACGGGGATAAGAGTTAACCTTTCTATTTTGCCGGAAGACCAACATAGACAAAGGTTAGCAGTTTCATTTGCTTCTGGTCGTGGCGATGTTGATGTATTTGCATCACAAAAACACAATGAAGGTGTTCGGTATCTGATGTCTGGTTGGTATGAACCACTAGAGCCCTTTCTAAACAATCCATTGTTAACACCTAAAGACTTTGACTTTGAAGATTTTGCCAGCCTTACCATTACAGATGCTACAGTTGAAGGGGTGTTAGTCGGTATTCCATTATATAGTGAAGTACAGATAGTGTATTATAATAAAGCTTTATTTGCTAAAGCTGGGATAAACGTTCCTGATACGCTTGAAGAATTAAAAAATGCGGCAATTCTATTGACTGATCGTAAGAAAGGTGTTTATGGTATAACCCTTCGGGGGCGAGGTGCAGCTGCAACAACAATTTTTTCTGGTTTTTTACACAGTATGGGTGGTAGTTGGGCCGATTCTGATAGAAATCCCATGCTAAACACTCCAGAAGCTATAAAAGCATTTGAGTTTTACGCAGAATTAATTCAACTTGCGGGCCCTCCGGGTTCGGTAAATAACCATTGGTTTCAGTGTCAAAGCTTGATGGCGAGTGGAAAGGCGGCGCTTTGGATTGACTCTAATATTTTTGCTGCAACGTTGTTAGAATCTGATTTGGCTAATGATATTGGTTTTGCAGTATTTCCTGAGGGGCCCGGCGGACGTAAACCTGCTGGAGGTGGGTGGTACCTTTCAATAGCACCTAGTTCTAAAAAACAAAAGGCAGCTTGGTATTTTATTCAATGGGCCTTAAATAAGGAGAATGTTTTAAAAGCACAGTTAAACGGAATTCCAACAGCCCGAGTTTCTGCTTGGGAAGCACCTCAGTTTAAGGAGTTGGATCGTACCCCGGAGCTAACTAAAGCAACTCTGGAAACGCTTCAACTTGAAGGAACACCGTCGTGGGGACCTCCATGGGTAGCTGTTGGAGAAATCAGGGACGTTATTGGGGAAGCTATTGTCACAGCCATACAAGGGGGAGATATTCGCTCAGTAGCAGATAGTGTTGTCGAAAGAATACAGATAATACGTGACAATACTGAAAAAGATTTACAATGAAATATATCCGGGAATCCAAGGGCGGCTATACGCCGCCCTTGAAAGAGGTGTTTTTTAAAAAGTGAGAGAAAAAAATAGCATCTTTAATTCCCTGGCTCTTAAATTGAAAACCAATAGATTAATATGGTTCGTGCTTCCATCGATGATATTTCTGCTATTCATGCTGGTTTTCCCAATAATATACACGGTCTGGTTAAGTTTTCACCGTTGGTTCGCGTCGAGCATTAAAGAACCGCAATTTGTGGGGCTTTTCAATTACATTACAGCTTTGTCAGATAAAAGGTTTCTTCTTGGTATTTTAAGGATGCTTTATTATACGGGTGGCTCAGTAATTATCGAGACGATACTAGGGTTAATTGTGGCGCTTTTGCTAAACAAGGAGTTTCGTGGCAGAGGCCTTATTAGAACACTGATCTTATTACCTATGGTTGCAACACCTGTTGCCATTTCCTTAGTTTGGTTAATGTTATATGATCCAGCTTGTGGCGTGTTTGGTTGGTTTTTGCAGCAAATTGGCCTTCCAAGTATTGAGTGGGTGAATGATCCAAAGTTTGTAATACCGTCTCTTATTTTAGTTGATGTTTGGATGTGGACCCCATTAATTGCATTAATCGGTTTAGCGGGTTTGTCTTCTCTTCCTAAAGATCCATACGAATCCGCAAAAATTGATGGAGCAAATTCGTGGCAAGTATTTTGGTTTATTACCCTTCCATTATTAAGACCAACTTTAATGGTTGCTCTTTTATTTAGAACTATTGATGCGTTAAAATGGTTCGATACAATATGGGTGATTACCAAAGGGGGACCCGGTTTTTCTTCTGAGACATTGAACATCTATATTTACAAAACTGCTTTTGAGTACCTAAATATGGGATATTCTTCGGCTCTGTTAGTGATGTTTTTTTCAATTATTCTTGCAATTAGTCTCATGTTAACTAAGGCTCGTCGTAAACAATGGTAGGGGGTTGATATTTTGAGTGGTTCCCGAAATGCTAAACAAATAATCAAAAACATCATATTTAGAATTCTACTTGGTGTAGTTTTGTTATTCTATATGTTCCCTCTACTTTGGATGGTGATCTCATCGTTTAAGACACAAGCAGACAATATGTCAGTTCCACCAGTTATTATATTTCAACCTACTGTACAAAACTATATTAATGTAATTTCAGATAATCCGTTTTTACAGTATACCTTTAATAGTTTTTATGTAGCAATATTTGCAACTGGGTTGGCCCTTGTATTTGGATTACCGGTAGCCTATTATATAGCTCGTTTTAAATGTAAAAAGTTGGCAATTGCTATTCTGCTTTCTCGAATGATGCCTGGTATTAGCTATTTGGTTCCTTGGTTCATTCTTTTTTCACGGCTAAGGTTGGTGGGGACTTATACCGGCTTAATATTTACTCATTTGACCGTTACTTTACCGCTGGTTATCTGGATCATGATTGGTTTTTTTGAAGATATTCCAAAATCATATGAAGAGGCGGCCTTTTTGGATGGAGCAAGCGACTTAACATGTTTTTTTAGAATTATGTTACCTTTGGTGAAACCTGGTTTGGTTTCTTCGGGGATACTTACGTTTATACAATCTTGGAATACTTTTATGTACTCGGTAGTAATGGCTAATCACAATACCCAAACTCTTCCTGTTGCGGTTTTTAATTTCCTTTCTTATGGCGGAATTGACTGGGGAGGACTGACTGCGGCAGCAACATTAATTACTTTACCTGTACTAGTTTTAGCATTACTAATACAACGTCATCTGGTAAGTGGGTTAACCTTTGGTGGTATAAAAGGTTAATTCGGAGTTGAGGCATTTATTTGTGTAGTGTTCTAGCAAAATAAAGTGAAAATAATTTGAAAGAAGGGGTTATTATGGCCAGAATAAAAATTGAAAACTATAAGGATAGAGTTTCAATAAGTAATGGTAAGATTAAGCTGGAATTGGATAAAAGTAAAGGATATTATGAGAAAGTGGTAAGCTGTTTTAAATCGAACGGGAGTTCGTCTGCTGTTGTGAGCTCCCTGCCTAAGCAGGAATACTCATCAGGTGTAATTTATCCACAGTTAACTGAGATTAATGTTGAAGAATCGAAAGATGCAGTTGTTGTATTATTAAGCGGTAATGATAAAAGAGCCCGTTTCACTGAGAAAATAACTATGTATCCAGAACAAAACTATATTCACGTGACAAATTCCACATTATTTTCAGTGGTTAGCAAAGCAGAATCCATAGAGTCTAGATATGTTTTCGAACCAGGCAAAGTAGACTTTAGTTGGGCGCCATATCTTCGCCCCATGCCAGATCACATAATTGGGCAGCATTCCTTTCGTTCTCCCGCAATCATTTTGCAACAAGACACTATTATGTCAGCTATAGTACCTGATCTAGAAACTTATCCGGATGAATCCAAGAAGAACCGGTTAGGCTTGCATATTAATATACTTGGTAAAAAACCGGTCATGGGATTTGGGTTCATACCACACAAGGAAGAAGGGTTGCTTTATTTTCGCCGAAAAGGTATTGATAATCTATTTGAAAAAGATAATATCTTTTCATTTAGTTATTATATTATCGTAAATGGTACTAGTAAACCAAGGCGTGGCTATCAAGAGATCTCAAAATTTTTATGGGATCATTTCGGGAAAAAAGGGTTACAATTAATGAGGGAACAGGTTATTGGCTTTGAAGATTATCTAAACTATACTCATAAGTATGTTAATGATGTTCTTTGGACAGAACTTGGTGAATCTGAGGGTGTTCCTTTAGGCGGGATACCTATGGGCATTAAATTCAGCAATGATATATGGTTTCAATTTCTTTTCAATCAGCTTTACACAGCTTACGGTTTCTACTATTTAGGAAAACTAACCAACCGGCCAGACCTTATTGATAAAGCGAAAAAAATTAAAAATTTGCTTCTTACCTCCCCTCAAAAAAACGGTCTTTTTTCGACGATTTTTAGTTTTGATATTATTACGGGATACCGCAAAACTCGTTGGATTCCATCATCACCATGGTTGCCGGGAAGAATAACATATGGGACCTATGTTGATCGTCCTGATGAAGATGAAAAATACTATTTGCCAGACTGTTCTTGGGCAGCATACTGGCTCCTCCAGTGGTATGGCTCGATTGAAAATGAACAACGTTTATTAGATTTTACCAGTCGATATGCCGATGCATTATTAGATTATCAAATGCCTTCAGGTGCATTTCCTTCATTTATTGATGCACAAACTTTGAGGCCGCATTTACGTCTACTTGAAACAGCGGGCTCATCCGCTTCTGCCTTGTTTTTAGCCGAGATGTATAAGATAACTAACAAAAAAGAATATCTTCAGGCAGCAGAACGTACGGCACATTTTGTAAAAGAACATATAATTCCCATTCACCGGTGGCAAGATTTTGAATATGCAAATGATTCTTTGGCTAAACCACCAGAGCTTTATGACAGATTTTCTGGTCAATACCCACAGACGACCATGCCTATGTTTTGGACTGCAGATCTATTTCTTACTCTTAGCGAGATTCATGAAACTAGCGAAGCAAAAGAAGAGATGGATATCGCAGTTTCCATATTAGATTATTTATGTTTATACCAGGCTGTCTGGAGTCCACCTTTCCTCTCAATGGCTGTTTATGGGGGGTTTGTTGTTGGTAATGGGCATCCGGCTTGGAGTGACGCCCGTCAGGGGTTTTTCCCCCAATTATTCGCAAGGTTTTATAAAAAAACCGGTAGGATAGAATATCTTGAGAGAGCAGTTGCAGCAACACGCGCCGCTCTGCCTTTAGCTTTCATACCAGAAAATGCACCAATTTCTCCGATATGGAAGGAAGGACCTGCAGGACACGCGGACGAAAATTATGGACATCGAGGTCAAGACGGACGGGCGGTTGCTCATTCAATTGATTTCGGAATAGGATACGGGTTGGTTTCTTATGGGTTATTGGCACAAGAATATGGTGACCTTTTTATCAACCTCAAATATAAACATGCTGTAGGGATAGATGGAGTTAGCGTCCTAAAGATGGCGTTAAACGGAACGACAATTGATCTTTCCTTAAATGTGTTAAAACGAAATAAACCACTTAAGGTTAAAATTGAAGGATGTAACCCCGGTACTGATTATAAATTGGCCATTAACCAAAGCTATATGAATTTTGTTGCTCAAAAAGATACACATTATTTAGATATTACAGTTGAGTAGCACCAACATTTTTACCGTATATTTGTTGTAAAAAGAATTCACAAGAGATCATCTCCCGGTGATTTTGGACTCCAATTTTTCAAAAAGGATGATCTCTTGTTTTTTTATTGCCGAAATGTTATGGCATTGGTATTCACCTGCTTATGAAAAAAACCGGACCGGTTAATACTATAAGAAATGGGAGGAGATTGAAATATGAGTACTATCCCCTTAGAGTATTACGCTCCGGTTTTTGGCCTTTTTCTCCTTTTGCTGCTGGTGATCTTTGTTCCCCGGGACCGGTACAAGGAGTTGTTT
>JAAYII010000158.1 GCA_012523535.1 Peptococcaceae bacterium | reverse complement strand
GTCTTGAGGTTATGAAAAAACGCAACGAGGAAAAAGCTAAAATTCTTTATGATTATCTCGATTCCAGCAAGCTTTTTAAAGGCACGGTAGTTAAAAAGGACCGTTCCCTAATGAATGTGCCCTTTGTTACGGGATCGGACGAATTGGATGCAAAATTTATTGAAGAGGCAACCAAAATTGGCCTGGTGAACTTAAAAGGGCATAGAACTGTCGGCGGGATGCGAGCAAGCATCTACAATGCCATGCCGATAGAAGGAGTAAAAAAATTGGTTGAGTTTATGGAGAAGTTTGAAAAAGAAAACCTTAAACCGGCAAAATAAGGAACGCCAGATTTAATTTAATTAATAAAACGTAAGCAAAGGAGTATCAAAATGTTTAAGATTAAATGCTTGAATAAAATAGACCAACATGGCTTGGATCATTTTACGGAAAATTATACATTAACGGAAAACCTCGAAGAAGCCGATGCCTTGCTTGTTAGAAGCGCCAATCTCCATGATTTGGAATTTCCGAAATCAATAAAAGCAATTGCCCGTGCCGGAGCCGGAGTGAACAATATTCCTATCGATAGATGTTCAGAACAGGGAATTGTGGTCTTCAATACTCCGGGTGCCAATGCCAACGGGGTAAAAGAAATTGTTTTGGCAGCCCTATTCCTGGCTTCCCGGGATATTATCGGCGGTGTGAATTGGGTAAACTCTCAAAAAGAAAACCCGGATATCGCCAATCTGGTGGAAAAGAAAAAGTCTGACTTTGCCGGCATCGAAATCATCGGCAAAAAACTTGGAGTCATTGGGCTTGGAGCTATCGGCACTCTGGTTGCCAACTCAGCCATAAAATTGGGAATGGATGTTTACGGTTATGATCCTTATATCTCCGTTCGTTCAGCCTGGAAGCTTTCCAAATACATTAAACCCAGTAAATCCTTAGAAGAAATTTGTCGGGAATGCGATTTTATTACGGTCCATGTGCCGCTCACGGACAGTACTAAAGGAATGTTTAATGCAAAAACATTTGCCATGATGAAAGACGGAGTTCGTCTGCTTAACTTCTCACGGGATTTGCTGGTGAATGAAGACGATTTAATTCAAGCTCTAAAATCCGGAAAAGTCGCCAAATATGTCACTGACTTCCCGACTCCTAAGATCATAGGCTTAGATGGCGTAATCGCCATTCCGCATTTAGGTGCGTCAACCTGTGAATCGGAAGAAAACTGTGCCGTAATGGCCGTCACCCAGCTCATGGCATTCCTGGAAAACGGGGCCATAACCAACTCCGTTAACTATCCGGACTGCGACAACGGTCATCCTGACAACGAAGGCCGAATTGCGGTTTATCATCGTAATATACCCAATATGATCAGCCAATTTACCTCTGCTTTGGCCAAAGAAAACATTAATATTCCCGATATGATCAATAAGAGCAAAGGTCAATATGCCTATACCCTATTGGATACCGATTCACCGGTTACCCCTGAAGTCGCTCACAAAATAGAACAAATAGAAGGTGTTTTAAGAGTAAGAGTTATAAAATAAATAGAAGTTATAAAATACAGCTATAAAATAAAATATAAAAAGTACAGGGATATAAAAATACCAAAAATAAAGTTATAATTTGTTTGACATTATATAATTTGTTTGACATTAGATAAATACGGTTTAGAAAATAACTCTAAACCGTATTTATTATTGCTTCAAATTAAACGAAAATTGCCTGCATTTTTCGTATAATTCAGAGAAATTTTAAAAATGTTCTTAATTACGCTTAAAGTCTGATATAATATACTTTACGGAAATTTTAGGTAACGGTAAGTAAGGACGATAGAGGTAGGTATTAGAGAGAATGGAGGTGTTAGAATGAAAGATATTTCTGGTCACAGGCGTATCAAAGTTACGGTTAATGGTCATAACATAGAAGTTTATGATGATTTGACCATCCTGCAGGCCTTGCTTCAAGAAGACATCCATATTCCCCATCTTTGCTATGACATCAGGCTGGAGCGTTCCAATGGCAATTGCGGTTTATGCGTGGTAGAATTAGGCGAAGGAAAAGACAAGCGGGATGTAAAGGCTTGCCAAACTCCGATTAAGGAAGGGATGGTAATTTGTACCAATAGTCCCAGGCTGGAGAATTATCGCAAAATTCGCCTGGAGCAAATATTGGCCGATCATAACGCGGACTGCGTTGCCCCCTGTGTAATGACATGCCCTGCCAATATAGATATTCAAGATTACATTCATTTGACAAGCAACGGTAATTTTGAAAAAGCTATCGCTGTTATTAAAGAAAAAAATCCTTTTCCTTCCGTTCGCGGCCGGGTTTGTCCCCATCCTTGCGAGAGCCAATGCCGCCGCAACCTGGTGGATACGCCCGTAGCAATTAACCACATTAAACGGTTTTTGGCTGATTGGGATTTGGCCAGAGAAAAACCTTATACTCCTGCCAAAAAACCGTCAACAGGCAAGAAGATAGCAATTGTGGGAGCTGGGCCTTCAGGTCTTAGCGCTGCTTATTACAGTGCGCTCAAAGGTCATGATGTTACAGTATTTGAACGTCATCCCCAGGCCGGTGGGATGTTGAGATACGGTATTCCGGAGTACCGCTTGCCAAAGAACATCCTGGACAAAGAAATCGATATAATTAAAAAGCTGGGCGTTAAAATTATGACGAACAAGACTCTTGGGATTCATATACGGCTGGAGGACCTGCATCAAGATTTTGACGCCGTCTACCTGGCAATAGGTTGTTGGCAGGCAACCCCTTTACAAATTGAAGGAGAAAACCTGGAAGGTGTATGGTCGGGAATCAGATTTTTGGAGCAGGTGGCTAAGGATGCGGAAATCAAGTTGGGAGACAAAGTAGTGGTTATCGGCGGCGGGAATACGGCCATGGATTGTGCTCGTACCGCTATTCGGTTGGGAGCAAAGTCGGTTAAGCTCATCTATCGTCGTTCCCGGGTGGAAATTCCCGCTGCTCACTATGAAGTGGAAGAAGCTTTAAACGAGGGCGTGGAGATGCATTTTTTGACCACCCCCAGTAAAATTGTCTTGGAAAACGGCAAAAAAATGCTGCATTGCATTAGGATGACTTTAGGAGAACCTGACCGTTCAGGCCGTCGCCGTCCCATCCCCATTGAGGGCAGTGAGTATGCCTTCGAAGCCGACACGATTATCGGGGCTATAGGCCAAAGTACCAATACCCAATTTCTCTATCATGACCTTCCGGTCAAACTGAATAAATGGGGAGATATAGAAATTGACGGGAAAACTTTTCAGACTTCGGAAATGAACATTTTTGCCGGAGGAGACTGTGTAATCGGGCCGGCTACCGTGATCCAGGCCGTAGCAGCCGGGCGGCATAACGCTGAATGTATGGACAGCTTTTTGATGAAAGGATATATCAAAGAGCAACCTGTTGATTATAGCTGCAGCCGTGGTTCCATGGAAGATTTACCGAAATGGGAATTTGAAGAAAGGCCCAAAATCCCGCGGGCTCCCATGCCCCAAATTCCTCCTGAAGAACGCAAGAACAACTTCCGAGAAGTTGAAATAGGCTATAGCGAAATGACTGCGGTTGAAGAAGCTCGTCGTTGTCTAAAATGCGGTTGTCACCAACGCTATAAATGCGATTTAAGAAAGGAAGCAAGCGCTCACAAGGTTGAATATGTAAAACCGGTTCACGAACGTCCCTATATCCCAATAGTTCAAGACCACCCCATAATTACCCGTGACCACAACAAATGCATTTCCTGTGGCCGCTGTATCGCAGCTTGCGATGAAGTCGAAGGCCCGAGCATTTTAACTTTCTATATGAAGCATGGACGGCAACTGGTCGGTACCAAGAGCGGCCTACCTTTGGAAAAGACCGACTGTGTAAGTTGTGGCCAATGTGTAAATGCTTGTCCCTGTGGTGCGTTGGATTACCGCAGCGAAAAAGGTAGAGTTTTCAGGGCTATTAACGATCCTTCTAAAACAGTTGTGGCCTTCGTGGCACCTGCGGTACGGAGCGTGGTTTCATCATATTATAAGATTCCTTTTAATGAAGCCTCTTCTTTTATGGCCGGTCTTCTGCTAAAATTGGGTTTCGATAAAGTATTTGATTTTACTTTTGCTGCAGATTTAACAATCGTGGAAGAAACCACAGAGTTTCTCAACCGTTTAAATTCGGGCGGGGTTATGCCCCAGTTTACTTCTTGTTGTCCGGGCTGGATCAACTTTGTGGAAAGGCGTTATCCGGAGATCATCCCTCATTGTCCAGTTGTAAATCTCCCCAAATGATGATGGGAGCTACGGTAAAAAATCATTTTGCTCAACTGGCGGGAATTGATAAAAAGGATCTTTATGTCGTTTCCATAGTTCCTTGCATTGCCAAAAAATATGAAGCTTCACGTCCGGAATTTGCCCCGGATGGGGTCCGGGATGTTGATGCCGTGCTCACTACCATGGAAATGCTGGAAATGGTTGATCTAAAACTGATTGATCCTTCCACCATCGAACCTCAAGATTTCTGCGAACCTTATAAGCAAGTTTCCGGTGCAGGTATTTTATTCGGGGCCTCAGGCGGGGTGGCCGAAGCCGCCCTTCGTATGGCAGTGGAAAAACTTACCGGCAAAGTCCTTGCCGATCAATTGGATTTCAAGGAAGTCAGAGGTTTTGCAGGTCTTAAGGAATCAACGGTCGAAGTCAACGGTAAAGAATTGCATGTCGCTGTCGTCAGCGGCCTCCATAACGCTGAGTTGATCGTGGAAAAAATTATAGCCGGTGAGGATGTGGGCTATGACTTGATTGAAGTTATGGCTTGCCCGGGCGGCTGTATTGCCGGGGCGGGACATGCCGTACCGGAAAAGATTGACACCCTGCAGAAAAGACAACAAGTGCTAATTAACATTGATAAGACCTCAAAATATCGTAAATCTCAAGAAGATCCCGATATTTTAAGACTATATCGAGATTTTTACGGCGAACCCAATTCCGAATTGGCGCGAAAGTTACTTCATACTCACTACAGTCCTTTTCATGGTGATTACGGTCAAAGCGCTCGCCGTATGGGTGATTCGGCCTATGTTACCCACGAATTTACTATTTGTACCTGTGACAAGTGTACGAGCCGGGGATCCAAAGAGTTATTTGGCAATATTTATACCCAAATTAAAGAAATGAAAATGGACGCTTTTGTAACCGTGAAAACCATCCGTTTAAAGGAAAACCATCCGGGGTCGATTTATATTACTCTGGACGGAAAGCAGATAGAGGAGTCGGCAGTCCAAAACCTCAATCAAAATTTGCCCAAGTTAATTTTAACTTCTGTCCAATAACAAATTCTATTAAATAACAACAGGGGAAATAATAACATTAGTGGGTAAGGGATTGGGTTCTGTATATATCGCAGGCAGTTTGGAGGTAATAGATTTGAATATGGCTGTTAAATCCGAAGAAATAAACAATTTGCGCCAACAACTCGTTGAAGTAGGTAAAAGAGTATATTATCGCGGTTTGACCTC
>JAAYII010000157.1 GCA_012523535.1 Peptococcaceae bacterium | reverse complement strand
GATCGGGTATATCCTCCGGATACCGACATTAGGAAAGCTATTATAGACTTGTGTGAAGACCTCAAAGCTAAAGGCAAAATCTAAGGGGAAAGCTAAATGAGCAACATCCGAATATTTATCGACTTCGGGAGTACCTTTACTAAAGTTGTAGCCTTTGATCTGGATAAAGAAGAACTTTTAGCCAGAGTCCAAGCGCCTTCTACTGTAGATACCGACGTTATTATCGGACTGAAACAAGCACTTGCCAAACTGGAGGAAACAGTAGCCTTTACAGATAGCGATGTAAAGCAAGCCGTAGCTTGTAGCAGTGCAGCCGGAGGTCTGCGAATGGTCTGCATTGGTCTGGTTCCTGAATATACTACTGAAGCCGGAAGACTGGCAGCATTAGGCGCAGGTGCTAAAATAGCCGGAACCTATTCTTATGAGCTTACCAAGAAAGAAATAGAAGAAAAAGCTGAAATATCTCCTGATATCATCCTCCTTACCGGCGGTACCGACGGCGGTAATAAGAAAATTATTTGCCACAATGCTGAAATGTTATCCCGGATCGGAGATAGGATTAAATATATCATTGTGGCGGGAAACAAGTCGGCCCAGGACAGAATTAAAGAAATATTTGCCGACATGAGTAGCAACATTGTTTATACAAATAATGTTATGCCTGAATTCGGGAAACTTAATCTGGATTCGGTTAATGAAAAAATTCGTGAATTATTTATTAACCATATTACCCAAGCGAAAGGTATTGCCCGTGTCAAGGAAGTCATCCAGGATGTTATTATGCCTACACCTTCTGCGGTTTTGGAAGCGGCCAAACTCATTGCTGAGGGGGTCCCCGGAGTTCACATAGGCATGGGAGAGCTTTTATTAGTCGATGTGGGAGGTGCCACTACCGATGTTTATTCCATAGCTAGGGGACTTCCGACCAGAGATGGGGTAAATATGGTTGGGCTGCCGGAACCCTATGCCAAGAGGACCGTAGAAGGGGATTTAGGTTTATATCATAACCTGGATACACTTACCAGCATAGCCGAACAAGAGAGTCTTGTTAGTGAAGAAAGTAAAAATGAGCTTTTGGAAAAAGTACAAGAGCTAAGGTCAGTATTGAGCATACCAGAAGGGGAAGTACAAACGCATTACCAGCTCATGCTTTCCAAACTGGCGGTAAAAACAGCAGTAGATCGGCATGTCGGCAAATTGCAATCGGTAGTGACTCACAATGGTGAAGTCTGGTTCCAGCGGGGAAAAGACCTCACCGAAGTAAAAACTGTAATTGGGGCCGGCGGTCCGGTAGTGTTTTCCGCTAACTCTCGTCAAGTATTGGAAGGAGCCGTGTTTCAGCAAGAATCACCCAATGTTCTTAAACCTAAAGAACCAGAGTTTTATATCGATCAAAGGTATATACTGTTTGCTATTGGCTTGCTTGCTCAAAGCAATCCCGTTAAAGCTTTCCGGATTATTCGGAAATATTTGGTTCAAATTTAGCCCTTCCTTTCGGCTGAAAAAAGCGGAAAGGAAGAAATCTATACGTATTTCGTGATAGGTTTGCCTTTCCCCTTGGAATGATTAAAACCTTATATTAGCCATGTAAAAAACTGGCCGCTGCTCTGCGGCTGAAAGGGGTTTTACTATGCCAATTTTCAATAATTACAAACATGTTTTTACGCCGATTAAAGTCGGTCGTACCGTTTTGAAAAACAGGATAGAATTTGCCCCCATGGTTTGCGATTTTACCAATTGCCTTGGTGAAGCGACACAAAATTATGTCGATTTTGTTGAATCCCAGGCCGAGGCAGGAGTGGCGCTTATTCATCTGGGAGCGACACCTGTTAACTGGGAACATGCGGTTGACTATCCTTCCGAATTGGATGTCACTAATGAACTGAAAATTAATAGCCTTGGATTATTGGCAGAAGCTGCGCATCGTCATGGCGCCAAATTATCGGTTGAGTTGGTTCATGCTGGCCGGGGAGTTCATCCTAGATACCTCAAAGGTGAATGGGGTCTTTCCGCCAGCAGCATACCGGTTCCCGGCTCTTATCCTTACATCAAGGAAATGGACCAAAAGGATATCGATAAAGTAATTAATGATTATGTGGATTGTACAAAACGTCTTGAGCGCTGCGGTTTTGACGGGGTCCTAATTCATGGAGCTCACGGCAACCTGATAGCTCAATTTCTTTCGCCAATGACCAATCATCGCCACGATATTTACGGTGGTTCTTTTGAAAACCGTTGCCGTTTCCCACTTATGCTCCTAAAAGCTGTCCGCGAAGCTGTCCGCCCCGATTTTATAGTAGAATTGCGGATCAGCGGTGATGAAATCTTACCTGAAGGTATGAGAATTGACGAAGTGATCGAATTTCTAAAACTTGCCCAGGAATATATTGATCTGGTTACAATCTCAGCCGGCTTAATTGTGGATCCGCGGGCCCAGTTCTATTGCATGCCACCTTATTTCCGCCCGCGGGGGGCCAATGTACCTTATGCCCGTGCAGTTAAACAGTGTCCGGATATTCATATACCGGTAAGTGTAGTAGGCGGTATTGATGTGGATATGGCTGAGAAAATCATTGCCGAGGGAAGTGCCGATATGGTAGCCATAGCCCGGGGACTTTTAGCCGACCCGGATATGATCAAGAAATGCTACCGAGGCAAGTCTGAGGAAGTTCGTCCCTGCTTGCGTTGCTGGGGTTGCGCCGGCAATTATGCCAGCCATGTACAATGTGCGGTTAATCCTGCCTTGGGTCGTACGGGCAGATATGCCAAAGTCCAAAAAGCAGAGGAGAAAAAGAAAGTTGTTGTTATCGGTGGCGGAGTGGCCGGCTGTCAAGCGGCACAGACTTTGGTTAAACGAGGACATGAAGTCATACTGTTTGAAAAGAGTTCCACACTGGGTGGCCATTTAAATGATATAAACAAGCTGCCCTTTAAAGAAGATTTGCTCCGTTATACCAATTGGCTCATAAATACTACTATGAAGTGCGGTGCCGATATCCGGCTCAATACGGAAGCAACAGTTGAAAACGTAATGGCTGAAAATCCGGATGCAGTAGTAGTTGCTACCGGCTCTATACCTGCTCGCCCCCCGATTCCGGGGATTGACAACCCCAAAGTAGTAAATGTCTTGGATGCGGATTCCGGAAGGAAAAAAATTTCCGGCAAAGTTGTGGTCTGCGGTGGCGGCAGCAGCGGCTGTGAATCAGGGCTGGCTTTGGCCATGCAGGGCTGCGATGTTACAATAGTTGATATGATCCCTGTCAGTGAGTTTGCTTCTGATATGATGGATCTAACCCGTAAAAACTTGTTCCATCTCCTGAATGAATACAAGGTTAAACTCCTCGGTGAAAGACTGGTTCGCTCCATAAATGATCAAGGAGTTGTAGTGGAGCGCAAAGACTGGGAGTATGAGACCCTGGAGGCAGATTATGTAGTCGAAGCTCTTGGCATGAAGAGCAATAATGAATTGGCTGAAAAGTTTAAGGAATTGCTGCCTGATGTTTATGTAGTTGGAGATGCTGATGAGGTTAAAAATATTAAAAGAGCAAATCTTACTGCTTATGATTATTGCTGCAATATCTAAAATGAAATAATTTACTCCCCCGGCCGGTCCGGGGGAATCTTTTTGAGTAAGCAAATAATTATGCTCTATATTATAGGCTTAGCCTATGGTGTCAATAGAAAATCGTATTTTACAAAAAAAGAGCAGAGAGCTAAACTATTTTTGAAAATAATAACAGTTATTATAAAAGATGGAGGAAAAATTTATGCCAAGTGTATTCCTGGGTAGCAGAAACCCTATTCTTTTTGGTTGCGGTACATCTAAGCTAACTGGGGAAAAATTAAAAGAATTTGGCTGCAAAAAAGTTCTGGTAGTATATGATAAGGGCGTTAAGGCAGCGGGTATTGTGGACAAAATCTTGGGATATATTCATGACGCCGGAATTGAAACAGTATGTTTTGACCGTGTGCTTCCTGATCCGCCAGATTATATATGCGAAGAGGCGGGTGCCCTTGGTGTTGCTGAAAAAGTAGACGGAGTTGTAGCTATCGGCGGCGGAAGTTCTTTGGATACCGGCAAGGCTGCTAAAGTATTATTAACCAATCCCCCGCCTATCAGCAGATACTTCCTCAAACATGAAGATATCGTACCTGATGAAAGTAATATGAAACCAATTATTGTGATACCAACTACCGCGGGGACTGGCAGCGAGGCCACTCCCGGTGGAGTGATCACCGATACTAAAAACAATTGCAAACAAAATGTTCCTTGTGCAACTAACCTTGGTATAGTTGATCCTGAACTTACTTTAGGGCTTCCTCCCGCTGTAACGGTTACAACTGCAATTGATGCTCTTTGTCATTGCGTTGAAGCTTATACATCCAAAGAAAACAACAGAATCAGTGATGTACTTGCCAAGGAAGCGATATATTTAATCGGTCAGAACCTAAGAAAAGTGATACAAGACGGTTCCGATTTGAAAGCCAGGGAGAACGTGCAGATGGCAGCGACCCTTGCCGGGTTATCCATTATGGGGCCTTTCTGTAATATCCCTCATGAAATAGGTCTGGTTTTGGGCATGATTTTCCATCTGCCTCACGGCATAGCTTGCGGCATTACTCTGCCAGAAGCTTTGGAATATTTGGCACCGGCAATCCCCGAGAGAATAAAAACCGTAACCCAATTGTTGGGGGGAAAGGTTCCTGATGATGCCTGCCCCGAGGAGATCGGTCGTATCGCTTATAATACCGTACGTTCTCTTTACGACGATGTTGGCATGCCTAAGCTTAAGGATTTGGTTAAATCCAAAGAGGAACTGGTTGCAGCTGTTCCTGAAATCATGGATTATTCACCATTTGAGTTTTCAGCTCGGCCTGTAACTGCGGAAGATGTGAAAGCTATTCTGGAAAAAGCTTATAACGCCTAACTCAAAAAGGTTTACATTATGTTTGCAAGATAGAGGGCTATAGCCCTCTATTATTTATATTCTATTAAAAGGCTCTCTGTCAAATGTTGGGGTTAAGCCCGAAAACAGAGAGTAAATAAACCAAGCACTTGTTGAAGGTGTCTTCATTCTTGAAGACATCTTCCTTATTTATCAAACTTGCCCAAATACTCAGTTT
>JAAYII010000156.1 GCA_012523535.1 Peptococcaceae bacterium | reverse complement strand
GTTATGTTGTTGTTAGCGGCCTGGCCAGAGGAATTGATACTGCGGCTCATAAAGGTGCGTTGGCAGCTCGAGGAAAAACTTGGGCTTTCTTGGCCGGCGGGTTGGACAAGGTTTATCCCCCGGAGAACAGAGAGTTAGCTAAGGAAATTATGGCGGCTGGAGCTCTAATAAGTGAGTATCCACCCGGAAAACCCGCTTCTCCCGGAAGTTTCCCGGCTCGTAACCGTTTAATCAGTGGCTCGTCCTGGGGTGTTGTTATTGTGGAAGCGGCGCAGAAAAGCGGCTCTCTTATTACTGCCGATTTTGCACTGGAACAGGGACGAGAAGTGTTTGCTGTTCCCGGCCCCATTTTTAGCGAACAAAGCAGAGGAACTCACAGGTTAATAAAAATGGGTGCCAAACTGGTAACTGAGATTGAAGATATTATTTGCGAACTTCCGCAGTCTAAGCCAACTTGTTTACCGAATACAAAATTTAATCAAACCCGGTCGCCAGATGATTATCGTTATCAGGAAATTTTGGATTGTTTAAGCGATGTTCCCGTTCATATAGATAGATTGGCCCTTATGTGTTCACTTCCGGTTCATGAACTTACTTTGGGCTTATTGGAACTGCAATTGGCGGACAAGATAATCCAACTTCCAGGACAGCGCTATGTATTAAAAAGGCTTTGATCGTTTATGATAGGGGCAGATAGTTCTTGATTCTTTTATTGCCTAATATTTATATTGTAGTTTTGTAAAAAAGCTGATATATTGAATAATTATAAAATTATGGTTAATATGTTTCGAGGTGAATTATGGGAAAAACCCTTGTAATTGTAGAATCACCGGCTAAAGCCAAATCAATCAGTAAATTTCTCTCCCGAAATTATTTGGTTCGAGCTTCCATGGGACATTTGCGAGATCTGCCCAAAAGCCAGATCGGAGTTGATGTGGATAATGATTTTGAACCAAAATATATTTCTATCCGCGGCAGGGGCAATTTAGTGAAGGAATTGAAAGCAGCAGCTAAAAATGCGGACAAAGTTTTATTAGCCTCCGACCCTGACCGGGAGGGGGAAGCCATTGCCTGGCACCTTGCTCATCTTTTAGGTCTGGATCTAAATGATAATACCAGAATTGAGTTCCACGAAATAACAAAGCCTACAATTCAAAACGCAGTCAAGAATGCCAGAAAAATAGATATGAATAAGGTTAATGCTCAACAGGCCAGAAGAGTATTGGATCGTTTAGTTGGTTATAAACTCAGCCCGCTTCTTTGGCGCAAAGTAAAAAAAGGTTTAAGTGCCGGCCGCGTGCAATCTGTTGCCGTTCGCCTAATTTGTGACCGTGAAGAAGAGATTCGTTCTTTTGAGCCGGAAGAATACTGGACTCTGGAAGCGGAGTTGCAATGTGAGGCCGGCAGCTTTACAGCCAAACTTTTAAACAAAGAGGGCAAGAAGTTTACAATAAAAAATAAAGCCCAGATGGAAGAGGTTTTAAAAGAACTGCAATCTGCCGGTTTTCAAATAAGTGATGTCAGTATTAAAGAAAAGAAAAGACAACCGGCGCCTCCTTTTACCACCAGTAGCCTGCAACAGGAAGCTTACCGGAGGTTAAATTTTACACCCAAAAAAACGATGATGCTCGCCCAGCAGCTTTATGAAGGCTTGGATTTGGGCAAAGAAGGAACTGTAGGTCTTATCACTTATATGAGAACGGATTCGGTTCGCATCGCCAATACTGCCCAGGAGGAGGCAAGAGAGTTTATCCTTAGACAATATGGCCCGGACTACTGTCCACCGGAACCAAGAAAGTTTTCTTCTAAGGGCAGGGCTCAAGAAGCTCATGAGGCAATCCGGCCCACATCAATTTTGCGTCTCCCTGACGCAATAAAAGAACATCTGAGCCGTGATCAGTTAAAACTGTATCGCCTTATTTGGGAAAGATTTTTAGCCAGTCAAATGAGTGCGGCTGTTTATGATACAGTCACGGTTGATGTTACGGCTAAGGATTATTTATTTAGAGCCAATGCTGCTAAAATAAAGTTTCCGGGCTTTTTAACTGTTTATGAAGAAAGTTCCGATGATCCCGAAAAACCAAATTCCTCTGCAGGATGCCTGGATGGGCAGTTACAGGCAGGAC
>JAAYII010000405.1 GCA_012523535.1 Peptococcaceae bacterium | reverse complement strand
GTTGTATCCATCATGCCTTGCACAGCCAAAAAGAGCGAAGCTTTGAGGCCTGAATTTTGCCGAGACGGCGTCAGGGATGTTGATTATGTGTTGACAACCCAGGAATTAGCGTTGATGATTAAAGAAATGGGCCTTAATTTCAGCCAGTTGCCCAAAGATTCCTTTGACCTGCCCTTCGGTTTTAAGACGGGCGGCGGAGTCATCTTCGGCAATTCGGGTGGAGTTACGGAGGCTGTTTTAAGATATGTCAGCGAAAAAATTGCCGGCAAAAAGAACAGCAGCTATGTATTCAGCAATGTTCGGGGTAACGGAGAATTACGGGAAGTCAAGGTCGAGCTGGGGGATAAAACAATAAGCCTGGCTATAGTAAGCGGTTTGGGCAATGCCAAAAAGCTGATTGAAAGAATCAAGAGCGGCGAAGTCCACTATGATTTAATAGAAGTAATGGCTTGTCCGGGAGGTTGTATCAATGGCGGAGGACAACCAGTAACTCGCGACGCCAATTTTAAAGCTAAAAGAACCGTCAGCCTTTACGATAGTGAAAAAACCTTGCAATTGCACAAACCCCAGGATAATCCCTATGTTACTGAACTTTACAAAACCCTGCTCCAACATCCGGGCAGCGAGACCGCCCATGAATTGCTGCATACCTCTTACCGGGCCAGGAAGAACGGTTAGTTGCTTCTTGGCCCCGGTCGGGGATTCTTTGGCCTGGCAGTTTTCGAACTGTTGGCTGTATATTGTCCGGTTAAAGGAGTGAATTGTTTGGTGGATGGAGCTAGAACGATTCTGAGAACATTATCGGCCAAATGCAGAGATTGCTATCGTTGCGTAAGAGTATGCCCGGTCAAAGCAATTGGCGTAAAAGATAACCAGGCTTATGTTGACGCCAAGCGCTGTATATTATGCGGCACTTGTGTACGGGAGTGTCCGCAGCACGCCAAAATTTACCGCAACGATATTGAGACGGCGGCTGAACTGGTGCGCGCCGGAAAAGTTATCGCCAGTGTGGCGCCGTCTTTCAGTGCCGTTTATGGAGGTTGGAAAGGATCAAGGATTCCCTCCGCTTTGCGCCGCCTGGGTTTTTATAAAGTTGCTGAAACGGCGGAAGGGGCCAGGCTTGTAGCTTGGCAAACGGAGAAACTGTTGCGTTCAAATTTTACCGGGCCCTCTGTTTGCACCGCTTGTCCGGCGGTAGTCAGTTATGTGGAAAAGTATTGCCCGGAACATATTGACAAACTGTTTCCTGTTGTTTCACCGATGATTGCTCATGCCAGACTCCTAAAAAAATGCTACGGACCGGATATTAAAGTGGTATTTATCGGCCCTTGCCTGGCTAAAAAACAAGAGGCCGAACGTGCCGCCTATGCGGGTGATGTGGATGCGGTATTAACTTTCAGTGAACTTAACCAGTGGTTGGCCAGAGAAAACATTTTGTTGGAGAATTGTCCTCCGGACAACTTCGATAACACACTTAAGCCGGGCAACGCCAAACTATTCCCTTTACCCGGCGGTATGCTCAAAACCATGGGTATTGTCCAAGACGGCACCCAGCGAGACATAATGCATTCCAGCGGTATAGATAATGTTAAACTCTTGTTTGAGCTCGGCAATGCTCTCAAAGATTTGGAGATTGTGGAACCTATGGTTTGCAGCGAAGGTTGTATCAATGGCTTGGGTATAGATCTGGGACTTAATCTTTTTGAGCGACGGGCCAACCTGATAACCTCGGCGGCCGGTCAATTTGATTGGCAGGCTGCGGACATAGATATTAAGCATCCTTTGGTAGATGCTACAGCTAACAATCCGGAAGGTGGGCCTAAGTCTCAAAGTGCCTTTAACGGTGAAGAAGAATTGGAGGCTTTAGGTCTTGACCTG
>JAAYII010000155.1 GCA_012523535.1 Peptococcaceae bacterium | reverse complement strand
CTACCATTGTTGACCCTAATGTAAGTTTAACTTTAGGGGTTATCTCACATTTTGATATCTTACAGGCTTTCTAAAACTTTAATTATATTAAATTATTTATTTTATATTTATAAAATGTTAATACATTTATAAAACATTATCATAAAGGCTTCATCGGCCTTAAACATATTCCAGATAAATACAACTTCGCTGCTAGGTGATGGCAGTTTTTACTTCGTTCCAAATAAACGGTCACCGGCATCACCCAGCCCGGGAACTATATAGGCATGATCATTCAGTTTTTCATCCAAAGCGGCCACGAATATATCAACATCGGGATGATTATCCTGCACTGTTTTAATGCCTTCAGGCGCTGCGATTAAACACATTAGTTTAATTTTTTTTCCACCACGGCCTTTAATAAATCCGATAGCCGCTGTAGCCGAGCCTCCGGTAGCCAGCATAGGGTCAATTACAATAATATCTCTTTCTTCCAGATCGTAAGGCATTTTACAGTAATATTCCACCGGCTTTAAGGTCTCGGGATCTCTGTAAAGCCCAATATGTCCAACCTTGGCTGCGGGAATAAGTTTGAGCATTCCATCCACCATTCCCAGGCCGGCCCTTAAAATTGGTACTAAAGCCACCTTGCGCCCGGATATTTTTTTGGCCTTGGCTATGCCAACGGGAGTTCGAACCTCGATTTCCTCCAAAGGAAAGTCCCTCGTAACTTCGTAGGCCATCAGCATTGCCACTTCTTCCACCAACTCACGAAACTCTTTTGAATTTGTATTTTCATCCCGGATAAGTGACAGTTTATGTTGGATAAGGGGATGATCCAGAATACAAACGTTCCCCATATGCTTTTTCAACTCCCTATATTTATTGCTTTTTTGTATTATAAACGACTTATTCTTTATTGCCTATACAAGGGAAAGCGAGCGCAAAGGTCAGTTACAATTGCCTTTGCTTTTGCTAATTGCTCCTGATTGTCTCCGGCTGTAAGAGCTAAATCTATAGCTTCCGCAATTTGTTCCATTTCGGGTTCTTTCATGCCCCGGGTAGTAACAGCCGGCGTTCCGATACGGATGCCACTGGTTACAAAGGGGCTCTCCGGATCAAAAGGAATAGTATTTTTATTAACCGTAATCCCGATATCATCGAGGATTTTCTCTGCCGCTTTTCCTGTTAACCCTTTGCTGCGCATATCCAAAAGCATTAAATGGTTATCAGTTCCTCCGGACACGACTCTGAAATTTCTGGCTAAAAAGCCCCGGACCAAAGCTTGAGCGTTATTAAGTATTTGTTGTTGATATGCTTTAAATTCAGGTTTAAGTACCTCTCCAAAAGCAACAGCTTTGGCCGCAATTACATGCATTAGCGGTCCACCTTGAATTCCCGGGAATACGGCTTTATCTATTTTTTTGGCAAATTCCTGCTGACAGAGAATGAGCCCTCCCCGTGGTCCCCTTAACGTTTTATGAGTTGTAGTTGTAACAAAATGGGCGTAAGGAACCGGACTGGGATGAAGGCCTGTAGCCACAAGCCCCGCAATATGGGCCATATCAACCATAAAATATGCCCCTACCTCATCAGCGATCTCTCTTATTCTTTTAAAATCTATAATCCGAGGATAGGCACTGGCCCCTGCTACAATCATTTTTGGCCTATGTTTGAGCGCCAAATTTCTCAATTGCTCATAATCAAGGTATTCACTGTCTTTATCAACACCGTATTCTACAAAATTATAATACATGCCGGATATGTTTACAGGGCTGCCGTGAGTCAAATGTCCCCCGTGCGATAGGTTCATACCCATTACGGTGTCACCCGGTTTTAGCATGGCAAAATAAACCGCCGTATTGGCTTGGGCGCCCGAGTGGGGCTGAACATTGGCATGTTCGGCGCCAAAAATTTTCTTAACCCTATCTATGGCGATCTCCTCAACAATATCAACATATTCACAGCCGCCATAATATCTTTTGCCAGGATAACCTTCGGCATATTTGTTGGTCAAAACGGAACCCTGGGCAGCCATAACCGCTCTGCTAACAAAGTTTTCGGATGCATTGAGTTCAATCTTATTTTCTTGTCTTTGCTCTTCCAGCTCGATCGCTCTTGCAATTTCCGGATCTTGGCAAGCTATATATTTTTGTATTATATCCATTATTACAACTCCCTTAAATTTATTATATATTTCCAGGATATACTGCTCTTGGGCCTCCAATATATTTTGGTCTCGTTCTGGCCAGCGTTAAATGGGCATATCCTAAACAATTAACGTCTATTCTAACCGGGACAACCACAGGCCGTAGATGCATGCCGATAAAGGTATCCCCAATATCCAATCCGGCATGGGCTTGTACACTTTCCACCGCCACGGGGCTGGTGAATTTTTCCCAAGCTACGGTAGCCATAGCTCCCCCGGCATTAAGAGCCGGCATAACTATAACAGGCTCCAGATTAAATTTTCGTACTGCTTCCTGCTCAACAACCAGCGCCCTATTTAGATGTTCACAGCATTGAATGGCAAGATAAATTCCCAGTTTATCCGCCCATGCCAAAAGGGGATCAATAAGGACAGCTGCAATCTCTTTACTGCTTGCTTTTCCAATCCTCCCACCGGCTATTTCGCTGGTACTGCATCCCAGCACAACCATTTGGCCCGGCTGAAGAACAGCGGCTTGGGCAAAATTGTCAAGTATATTAATCCATTGCTCTTTAAGTTCGGCCAATACAATTGTCTTTTTTTCCGGCAGTCTGATTTTGTCTTCCATACCTTAACCCTCGAAAAAAATTATGCAACCAGATATGACCTTTGTTAATAAGTCTATTTGCTTATCGCATCTTCATATTTGGAAATAAGATCCACCCTGCGGGCATGTCGCTCACCGCCAAAAGAAGTATTCAAAAAAGCGTCAACAATTTCCAAAGCCAAACCTTCGCCTATCACTCTTGCCCCTAAAGCCAAGATATTGGCATTGTTATGTTCTCTGGCCATTTTGGCCATATAGCAGTTGGTGCAGACCGCCGCCCGAATTCCTCGTACCTTGTTGGCGGCAATAGAAATCCCTATCCCGGTACCGCAAACCAGAATGCCCAAATCAGCTTCTTGCTTGATAATTGCTTCGCCAACCTGAAATCCATACTCCGGATAATCTACCGCTTGGGCAGAATCGGTCCCGTAATCTTTGACCTCATAATTGCGGTCTAAAAGATGTTTTTTAATTATTTCCTTCAGTTCAAATCCTCCATGGTCAGCTCCTAGTGCTATGATCATATGACTCCCCCCCGCTGGTTAGTTTCTCGGCAGCAACTTTAATCATTTGTTCCAATGTCCGGGCACAAGAACAATAAACTTCAAGTGGTTTGCCGATCGGATCGGGCACCTCTTTTTCAGAACCGACCCAAGCTCCCAAGGTTTTTATTTTTTCTTTATATTGGGGATAAACATCCCTTAGTTCATCAGCCTGGGCTAAGGTCATGGTTAAGATATAATCCGCTTCGGCGAGCATCTCTTTGGTTAGCTTCTTAGCCCGATGGGAACTAATGTCTATTCCTTTTTTCTTAAGAGCCTCAACTGCCTGCTCACTTACGCGCTGCCCTTCCCAAGCATAAATTCCTGCTGAATATATTTCAACTTCAGGGGGAAAGTATTTACGAGCCAACCCCATAGCCATTGGGCTGCGACAAGTATTTCCGGTACAAACAAACAAAAGCTTCATAGCTAATTATAACCTCTTTCGTTTGTTTAAGTAAAATATTATCTGGTGATAATTAATTTCCTTTAAATAATAAACTAATATGTTTAATTATTTAAGGAACAATGCTTAATCCTATTTTTAAACCGATTATAAGAAGAATAATTCCACCGAGGGCTTCGGCTTTACTACTTAAAACCGTTCCCATTCTATGCCCTAAAAGAATTCCCGCCGCAGTCATTGTACCGGCCATAGTCCCCATTATGAGGGTAGTGGGAACAATCCTACTGACAAATATCCCCAGAGAAAACCCCACACTAAGAGCATCGATACTGACACCCCCGGCTAAAAGATAAAGGCCAAAACCCTCAAGTTTGATGGATGCGGAATTTAGACATTGGCAATCTCTGTTTTCCCAAGCATTCCAAAGCATTTTTAGGCCTAAGTAAAGCTATAAAACCGTTCCAATACCAGAAACAATATTACCGAATAACGATCCCAATTCCTTGCCGATCAATAAACCAATAAGCGGCATAAACACATGAAACAAGGCAACCGTAACAACCAGATGAGCTGCTTTTCTTTTTCTTATTCCAAGCAATCCAAGTGCCAAGGAACAAGAAAAAGCGTCCATACCTAAAGCCACGGAAACCGCCAACACCCAAGCCAGCTCCAAACTTCTTTCCTCCAATCCGCACTGTTAGTATCGGTTCATTCCAAATTTATTCTATAGTTTGTCTTTTTTATAACCGGCCGCTTTTTTTAAGCGGTTCATAAAAGCTCGCCCTATTCCTTTTTCTTCCATAACTTCAGCCAGGATAAGGCTAATTTTTTGCTGATCACAGAGCCTCAAAGCCTTAAACAATCGGCTGGCAGCTTGGGCTTGATTATTTCGAGAGCCAAGCGGAAACATCAAATCGGCTTTGGATATTAGGCTTTGGTCCCCATTGGGAGTTGCTTCTTTCAAGGCTGCTATTGTTTCTTCAAAACACAACAGGGCTATTCTTTCACCCGCTTTTTTGCTGTTCAACCTTGCCGCTATTTGAGCAATTCTTTGTTCCTTGTCACCGGAAACAAGCACAATTTCTCCTTGAGGGGCATAATGCCTGTATTTCATTCCAGGCGCTTTGGGCTTAAAAGAACCGGAAACCGGAAGATTGCCTTCAACCGCAGGATCGAGCTCCACTTTTCCCAGCACTGCATTAAGTTGCTCCCATGTAATACCTCCTGGTCGAAGAATAAGCGGGATTTTCCCTGACAGATCAAGAACGGTTGATTCCAAGCCGACTTTGCATTTACCGGCGTCAATAAGAAGAGGAATTTTACCACAAAAGTCTTGCCAGACATGCTCACCTTCCGTGGGACTGGGCTTGCCGGAAATATTGGCACTCGGTGCCGCAATAGGACATCCCGCCCTGGCAATCAACTCCAAAGCCAAAGGATGTGAAGGCATCCTAATCGCTACTGTATCCAATCCCCCGCTTGTAATATCGGGTACAATATCCACCTTTGGCAATACCAGGGTTAAAGGGCCCGGCCAAAACTGCCGGGCACACACTTCTGCTTCCCACGGCCAATTTTTTACCAGTTTTTTAGCCTCCTGTACCGACGCAACATGGACAATCAGCGGATTATCCGCAGGTCGTCCTTTAATTTCAAATATTTTGGCACAGGCCGAACTGTTTAAGGCGTCGCCCCCCAGTCCGTAAACCGTCTCTGTGGGGAAGGCTACGACTTCTCCCCGGCGAATTAGTTCTGCCGCTTCGTTTAAAACCTGTTCTTTTTTTGCTTCGGTATCCGGGTAAATCCTTTTTGTTTCCATGCTAATTCTATTCCTTTTCTGCCAGTACAATTCTATCCAAACCCGCATAGTCGGGAAAAATTACGGTTTTAAAACCATTTTCCGCAAACAGTTCCACTACTCGCTTTCCTTGAGTACAGCCAATTTCCAAAAAAATGGTACCTGTTGCCCTAAGAAAATTACCCGCTTGAGCCGCTATTCTCCTATAAAAATCAAGTCCGTCTTCCCCGGCCAACAGCGCTAGCGGCGGTTCGTGTTTAACTTCCGGAGAACACTCTGCATATTCCTTTATAGAGACATATGGCGGGTTAGAAACAATAATATCAAATTTCTCCTCATTTAAAGGCTGAAATAAATCCCCCTGGCGAAAATCAATCGGAGTTTTCATTTTGGCCGCATTATATTTTGCTACCTCAAGGGCATCAGCGGAAAGGTCAACAGCAGTAATTTTAGCCTCTGGCCAATAATAAGAAATGGCTACAGCTAAAGCGCCGCTCCCGGTACAAAGGTCCAGTACCCTTGGTTTAGTTTCTCCTTTATTATGGCCCATATCATATTTAGTTTTCCCCATGGCTAAAACTTTTTCTACTAAGATTTCCGTTTCCGGCCGAGGTATGAGAACGCGTTGGTCCACGTAAAATTCAAGTCCCATAAATTCCCGTTTGTTAACCACATAAGCCAAAGGTTCCCTCTTCCCCCTCCGTTCCAAAAGCCTAGCATACCACTTTAGGTCCTGGTCGGAAACTTTCAAATCTCGTTCCAAATAGAGCTTATCTCTCGATATCCCCAGGATATGAGCAAGCAGAATATCCGCTTCCGCCCGGGAATCAGCCACGCCACGGGCCCGGAGATATTCTGCACCCAGAAGTAACATTTGAAGAATTGAAGTATCTTTCAGTCCCTGAAACATTTCAATTAATATCCTTAGACAGACGCTTTCAGTTTCTCCGCTTGGTAGTGAGCAATCAGAGCTTGAATTATTTCTTCCAAATCTCCAAGCAAAATGCTGTCCAAGCGATGCACTGTCAAACCAATGCGATGATCCGAGACTCTTCCCTGGGGAAAATTATAAGTGCGAATCCGTTCACTTCTGTCTCCTGTTCCAACCTGGCTCTTACGCTCTTGAGCAATTTCCCCCATCGCTTCTTGATGTGCTTTTTCCAATAATCTAGCTCTTAATACTTTAAGCGCCTTTTCTTTATTTTTGTGCTGAGATTTTTCATCTTGGCAAGAAACTACGATACCAGTCGGCAGGTGAGTAATCCTGACTGCCGATTGAGTTGTATTGACCGACTGTCCCCCGGGCCCACTGGAGCAAAATATATCTATTCTAATATCATTAGGGTTTATTTCCACATCAACTTCTTCAGCCTCGGGCAGGACGGCTACCGTGGCAGTTGAAGTATGAATACGCCCTCCCGATTCAGTCGTTGGTATGCGTTGAACTCTGTGCACACCGCTCTCATATTTTAATTTGCTATAGGCCCCATGGCCTTCTATAACAAAAATGATTTCTTTAAAACCGCCAATATCGGTATAACTGGCACTGAGCACCTCAGTCTTCCAACGCTGGCTTTCGGCATATTTGGTATACATTTTATACAAATCCCCAGCAAAAAGGGCCGCCTCTTCTCCTCCAGCCCCAGCCCGGATTTCCATAATAACGTTTTTTTCGTCATTGGGATCTTTAGGCAAAAGCAAAATTCTCAATTTTTTTTCCAGTTCTTCTGCCTTTTTCTTCAGTTCCTGTTCCTCAAGGTGTGCCAGATCTCTCATATCCTCATCAAGTTTTTCATTTAACATAGATTTGATATCTTCAATTTGTTTAAAAACGTTTTTGTATTCCTGGTAGACGCCCACAATATCCGCAAGTGCCGCCTGATTTTTGGCATGCTTTTGATATTCTGATGGATTGGCAATAACTTGCGGATCAGACAGAAGCTCCGATAACTCATTATATTTTTGTTCCAGTTCTTCCAGTTTTTCCAACATGAGTAATCTCTCCTGCGCTAGAATTTAAGGGAAAATCAGGTTCTTTCTTTTGTATTTTTATGATAATAGCAGCAAAATGCTCTTATAATCAGTGCTAAAGATTTTGCTGACAATGCTGCAGACTTTTAGAATTGCACCATTGGTAGTTAAAAGCTTGAGATTGGCAGTTAATATCGAAAAAGCAGAGCTTCCGCTCTGCTCTTTTTCTGGTAACGACTGGAGGCCGTTGCTTATTGCAAGCCATATTTCTTTTTGAAACGATCAACTCGTCCACCAGAATCAACATATCTCTGAACTCCTGTGTAGAAAGGGTGACACCTGGAGCATATTTCGACTTTAATATCCTTTTTAGTGCTTCCAGTTTCAATCACATTGCCACATGCACAAGTAATCGTAGTCTGGTGGTATTGGGGATGTATCTTTTCTTTCATTTGCCAGTCACCTACCTTCTGAGCCAGAGTCAAATAATATAATAAACATAGTGTAACAATCGACTCACGATATTTTAACACAAATAAAACTAAAAGGTCAAGAGTCTTTAATCTATAGCTCCTCACAAGCCCCTTTTATTGCGTATTTGGGTTTTTTGGCAAAACAATGTCTGGCTTCGATAAATCTCACCGTTCCTGTCTTGCCCCTCATAACCAGGGTATGGGTGACTGCTCCCCCCCTATTAAAGGTTACTCCTTTAAGCAACGGTCCCTCGGTGATACCCGTTGCTGAGAAAAATATATCGTCCGTTTTCACCAAATCGTCCAAGGTAAGAAGTTTATTAATATCCGTCACCCCTAATTTTTTAGCCCTTTCAATATCTTCATCATCCTCAGGCCAAAGCCGGCCTTGCATTTCACCGCCTACACAGCGCAAAGCCGCTGCAGCAAGTACTCCTTCCGGTGCGCCGCCAATACCCATCATTACATCAACACCGCTGCCTTCAAAAGCGCAGGCAATAGCCGGAGCCACGTCTCCATCGGTTATAAGCCTGATTCGTGCTCCACAAGCCCTGACCTGCTTTATTAGTTCATTATGACGAGGTCTGTCCAAAATTACAACGGTAAGATCTTCAACCCGTTTGCCCAGTGCTTGGGCGATATTTTTAAGGTTTTCATCAACGGGAGCGTCCAAATGAATACGTCCGGCAGCCTGAGGTCCGACTGCAATTTTATTCATATACATATCAGGAGCATGTAAAAGGCCATATCTTTCAGTAACAGCCAACACAGCAATGGCCCCGGGCATACCTTTGGCCACTAGATTTGTACCTTCCAGCGGGTCCACGGCTACGGCGAGGACGGGTTTATCACCGCTTCCCAGCTTTTCACCAATATAGAGCATAGGAGCTTCAACCATTTCTCCTTCGCCTATAACCACCGTACCATTCATATGCACAGTATCGAATACCGCTCGCATGGCTTCAACGGCGGCATTATCGGCTGCAATTTTATTGCCCATCCCTACCCAGCGGGCTGAAGCAAGGGCTGCCGCTTCCGTTACCCTGGCAAATTCCATGGTTAATTCTCTTTCCATTCTTACTCCCCCTCTAATAAGGGTTGATTTCTTATCAACCTTAATTATTTTTAAATAATTGAACTAATACCTTCAATTTATTATTTAAGTTTTTTATTTTTTCGTTTTTTCCCAATCAGTTAAAAATTTTTCTATGCCGGCCGTAGTCAAAGGATGAACAAGCAATTGTTTTAAGACCCCGTAAGGTACTGTGGCAAAATCCGCTCCTAATTTGGCAGATTCCAGTACATGAACAGGATTCCTGATGCTGGCGGCAATAATGTTGCAGTTTAGGTCATGAACGGAAAACACCTGGCAAATATCCGCCAGCAGGTTAAGTCCTACTTCCCCAATATCGTCCAGCCTTCCCAGGAAAGGGCTGACATATGTAGCACCGGCCCTGGCCGCCAACAAGGCTTGAATAGCCGTAAATACCAACGTGACATTGGTCTTGATCCCCTCTTGAGCCAAAGTCTTTACAGCTTTAAGTCCCTCGGCCGTCATCGGTATCTTCACTACAATGTTCGGGTGTATACTGGCCAAATCTCTGGCTTCCGCCAGCATGCCGGCATAATCTAAGGCAATTACCTCGGCACTGATAGGCCCGTCAACAATTTTGGCAATTTCACGGATTAGGCTATGAAAATCTCGCCCCTCTTTGGCAACTAGAGACGGATTAGTGGTTACCCCGGAAATGATTCCCATATCCCAGGCCCTGGTTATTTCTTCGATATTTGCTGAGTCAAGAAAAAACCTCATAGCTACTACCCCCTTATTCTAAACTCTTGTTTAGAATACTCCAAAATCGTTGCTCTTATGAATGATTAATAATTTAGTGTATATACCATTTTTCATAGGTATCGCTAATCTTTAAAGTCATATTCTCTTCCAAACATATAGAGCCCAAATTATCCAATATATATAAAATATCCTTTCTGTCGGTCTGAATTACTCCCAGTGCATTACAGCGCTCACAAGCGAGTTCAATCCTGTCCGCCAATATTTCAACAGCCAGATTTTTGTTGCCGCAACGGCATCCCAGCTTGCCTTGGTCCACCATTTTGCTCAGTTTTTCCATAACTGCATAAACTACAAAGAAAACTTCAAACTCGAATTCTTTCTCTTTATCGTTTACCAATTGACAAGCAAATCGCAAAAAGTTTTTTTTAATCTCTTGACAGCAATTATCAATTAATGATTTGGGTCCAATGTAACCTATAGCTAACTTCTTGTCAGAACAACGCAAACGAAGAATGTTGTCGCTCCATAAAACATTGCGTTTTGTTGCCATAAAATGGTGTTTACCGCAATAGATACATGGATATTCTATATTAAAAATTTGCTTGTTAAAATGAGTTATGGTTAATAAAAGCCCTCCGCAGTTACAAAAATAACTTTCTTTGTTTAAATGAGAAAAATTAAACAGCGAAGGAGCTCTGAATTGCAGTTCGCCGCATTTGGAACATTGGATAACAAGGTTTGTCACTGCCGGAATAATCATTTCCCCACCCCTTTCTAAT
>JAAYII010000154.1 GCA_012523535.1 Peptococcaceae bacterium | reverse complement strand
CTTTTAGGCTGTGGTGTTATCTCCGGTTTTGGCGCGGTTCTCTATGCTGCTGAGGTTAAGCCTTTTGAAAGTGTGCTGGTTATGGGAACGGGCGGAGTCGGGCTTAATGCTATTCAAGGTGCCCGTTTTGTCGGGGCCCACCCCATTATCGCTGTTGATACTGTTGATTCTAAGCTTGAGGCAGCATACGATTTTGGGGCTACTCATACTATCAATATTAAAAAAGAAGCAGATCCCATTGCCAAAGTGATGGAGATTACCGAAGGTGAAGGCGCAGACTATGCTTTTGTCACGGTGGCCGGAATTGAACCCAAGAGACAGGCCTTTTCCATGTTGGCCAGGAACGGCAAGCAAGTTGTTATCGGTCATGGTGTGGGCGAAATGCTGTCCGATTTTGATGTGGTTGAATTTGTGGGTGGCAAGACCATGACCGGTTCGGCCATGGGGCGGGCCAGAACGCGGGTGGATATCCCCAACATAATTAAGCTCTATAAAGCCGGTCGTTATAAACTGGACGAACTCATTTCCCATCGTTACCCCTTGGAAAAAATTAATGAAGCCATGGAGGAAGTAGAAAACGGCGGCGCTTTGCGTAACGTTATAGTGTTTTAAACAAATTTCGGCTCTATCCTAACGTTAATAAACCTGGACTAAAGGAGTGAAAAACTGTGCAAGGATCTGAACAATCTGAGAACAAGCAAAAGCTATACCAAGAAAGATTGGAAAGGTTGGAAAGAGCCAACCGCAATGAACAGCCCGACCGGGTTCCGGTTATGAGTGCCACTTCGACCTGGGCCTTCTATTACAAGGGCTATTTGCCCAAAGACGGATGGTACAGCAGTGAAATCACGGAAAAAGTTTACCGGGCCCTCTATGAAGATTTTTATTTTGATGCCGTGGAAATCCATCCTATCGCCCTTTACCATCCGGAAATGTTTAATATCTTAGGCGGGGGACACTTTACTTTCAATGTGGAAGGTTTGCACCAGACCAAAAGCGGTGCCATTAATGTGATGGAAGAAAATGAATATGAGGACCTGATTAAGGATCCTTATGATTATTTGTTAAATACGGTCTTCCCCCGGAGATACAAGCTATTTTCCCCGGAAGTCGGCGTGGACACCAAAGTGGAAGGAATCAAAAAGTTCTTAAGTTTTTTCGATAGATTCAAGCAAGAAATGAAAAAGCACAATGAAATCTGTGCCCAGGATTATGGTTTGCCCAGTTCTATACAGGCGTTGATACTTGCCCCGATCGATTTTATCCTGGACCATTTGCGGGACTTTCAGGGAATTATCCGTGACATCAAAAGGCGGCCGGAATTGGTAAGAGATGCCGGGTTGGCGCTGGTTGACTTTATACTGGACGGAATCAAGGACTTAAAGCCCAGCTATGGGCAAGTGATCTTAATTCCCATGCACCTGCCGCCCTTTTTAAGCCCCAAAGATTTTGCCAAAGTTTACTGGCCTTCCTACAAGAAATTAATTGATGAGCTGGTGAATCGCGGTTTTATAGTTAAATGTGCTTTTGAAAGAAAGTACGAGCATCTCTATGATTTCCTCTACGAATTGCCCAAAAACAGGATAGTTGCCGTATTGGAAGACGATGATATCTTCACCTTTAAGAAAAAGTTCGGTGATCGCATAGCTATCCACGGAGGAATTCCCACCACCATGCTCTATTATGCTTCAAAACAGGAATGCCTGGATTATTGCAAGCGTTTGCTGGATGAAGTTGCGCCGGGTGGAGGATACCTCTTTGGGACCAACATGTCCATGATTACCCCTTCCGACGGCAAGGCTGAAAACTTGAAAGCGGTCAATGATTTTATTCATAAGTACGGAGTATACAAGTAGGAGGGGAAAGTATGGATAGCAACAAAAAAAGCAATAACCGGGAAGCCTTGGAAAGAATCGCCCGCGAGGTTATGGGAGCCAAAACTGCGGAAGAAATAGAAAACTGCGTTAAGATGCTGATTAGAATTATCCCGTAGCTCGATATCAAATGAATAGGGTTAAATAATGATAGAGGAGAAAACACAAATGGGAGATTTATTAAAAGGAAAAGTGGCGGTGGTAACCGGTTCGGGCCAGGGGATAGGGCGGGCCATAGCCATAGAGCTTGCCAGACAGGGTGCCAAGGTTGTTACTAATAACCGCAAACCGGGCGGAACACAAGGACCCGGCATGCTTACTGAGAAGATGATCAACTCCATGGACCCAGCTCAAAAAGAATGGGTTTTGAAACAATATCAAAATTTTGCCGGTGATGCGGAGAGCACGGCTAAAGCGATTAAAGAGGAAGGCGGCGAGGCTACGGCGTTTTATGCCGATATAGCCGATTTCGAAGCAGCCAAGGCTCTGATTGAGAAAGCGGTTACAACCTATGGGTCGATTGACATCTTGGTTAATGTGGCAGGAACTTTTGGCTTTAGTCCCATAGAAAAAATGAGCTGGGAGATGTGGGACAAGGTAACTGCCGTTAAACCGGGCGGATATTTTAACACCATCAGATCAGCCTTGCCTTATATGATTGAGAAAAAATGGGGACGGATTATTAATTGTACCTCCCGTGCCTTTTGGGGGGATGTTATTAAACATGCTGAATATTGCGCCGCTAACGCCGGGGTTGTAGGGCTTACCAGGGCAGTGGCCATTGAAATGTATGAGCACGGTATCACCTGCAATGCCTTTTCTCCTTTTGCCAGAACTCGGGCTGCCGTGGATCTGGAAAAATATGATACTGTGGTAGAAGACGGGAACAAGGCCTTGCTCAATGCAGACTTTGCCATACCCTTTGAGGCCACACCTGATCCTGAAAATCTGGCGCCCTTTATCTGCTACCTGGCCTCTGAGCATGCAGCCAATATCAGCGGTACAATCTTTGAATTGGCCGGCAATAGTATCAGTATGTACTCAGAGCCTAGAATTACCAAAACTGTTTTTAAAGAAGGCGGCAGATGGACGGTAGAAGAAATAGCCGAAAAAGCTCCTTTTATGCTATTTCGTGATTACGAAGGGCTTTCCAGGTACTTTAAAAAGTAACAGCAAATAGGCTTGCTGGTCACGATCCATTGGGAAATTCAGAATTAATTTAGGGTATTGGTATTAAGGAGGTGTTTTTTATGTATACCTTAAAACCAATCTCGGAACG
>JAAYII010000153.1 GCA_012523535.1 Peptococcaceae bacterium | reverse complement strand
TGCTATAATTGCACAATACTTGCTGATAAAATGCGCTGAAATTGCTCCTGCAAATAAAATTATGGTCCAAAGGAAAAGAGAATTTCTCATATCTATGCTCATTTTCTTTTGATCGTATTTTTCTCGCTCTTCTTTAGGCATAGTATTAAATCCACTAATTAATAATGCACCCTTTTCTTTTAATAGAGCAAAAATAATTGAGATTATTCCAAAAAACACGGCAAGTATTAAACATGTTATTGTTCCTATATTCATAATACCCTTCTCTCTTCATAAACTGACTCACAATAGTTTGCAATTACTCATTAGTTTATATTTTAAATACTGTTTAACATAGTTTATCAATAAAAAGGGTTTTCTAACCCAGTTAGCTCCGGCCAAGCAGCCCGGAGAATAAATCAATGGCAGAAAACCCTTTATATTTTCCTTTAATTAACCGGCATCACAGCTTATTAAGCGGCATTACAGCCTTATCACAATTACTTTGTTTAACCGCCCAGATAAGCCTTACGGATTTCGTCACTGGCAGCTAATTCTTTGCCGGTGCCGGAAATTGGAATGGTGCCGGTTTCCAGCACATAGGCTCTGTCAGCGATAGACAAGGCCATCTGAGCATTCTGCTCAACAAGAAGTATCGTGGTCCCGGCCTTGTTCATCTCCTGGATAATATTGAATATTTGTTCCACCAGTATAGGCGCAAGACCCATGGAGGGCTCATCCAGCATTAGCAGTTTGGGCCGGCTCATAAGCGCCCGGCCTATGGCCAACATCTGCTGTTCCCCTCCGGAAAGGGTGCCCGCAATCTGATTGCGGCGCTCCAAAAGCCGCGGGAACAGGTCGTAGACCCTTTCCAATTCGGTTTTGACATCACCGGCAGGGCAAGTATATGCACCCATATCCAGGTTTTCCTGGACGGTCATCTGCAGGAAAATACGCCTGCCCTCAGGGACATGGGCCAAACCCTTTTTTAAGATTTTATGAGGCGCCACGGAAGTGATGTTCTCTCCCATGAAATGAATTTGGCCGGTCTTCGGGCGCAGCAAGCCGGAGATGGTTTTCAGAATGGTGCTCTTCCCCGCGCCGTTAGCCCCGATCAGGGTCACTATCTCGCCCTCGTTGACCTCAAGGGAGATACCCTTTATGGCATGAATAGCGCCGTAATAAACGTTTATACCTTCAACTTTCAACATAGTAGTCATCCCGGTCATTCCTCCCTCTTCTTGCCCAAATAAGCTTCGATTACCTGAGGGTTGTTCCGAATCTCGTCGGGAGTGCCATGGGCGATTATTTTACCAAAATTAAGCACACATATCCTTTCACAGATGCCCATGACCAGATTCATGTCGTGCTCGATGAGCAAAATCGCGATCTGGAAGGTGTCCCGGATCTTCCTGATATTCTCCATTAATTCGGATGTCTCGGACGGATTCATCCCTGCCGCAGGTTCATCCAGGAGCAGCAAGGAGGGGTTCGTAGCCAGGGCCCGGACTATTTCCAGCCTGCGTTGAGCGCCGTAGGGCAAAGATCCCGCTCTTTTCTCCGCCAAGTCTTCCATATCGAAAATGGACAAAAGCTCCATGGCTTTTTCATGGGCCTTCCTCTCGCTTTTCCAGTAAGTGGGAAGACGGAAGATGCCATTCCACATACCATAGTGGATATGATTATGCATGCCGATCTTAACATTGTCCTCAACCGTTAGATTAGAGAAAAGGCGTATGTTTTGAAAAGTACGGGCAATACCGGCTTTGTTAATTTGGACCGTGTTCATATTTTTCGTGTCACGGCCATCCAGCAGGATGGTGCCGCGGGTAGGCTGATAGACTTTGGTCAGCAGGTTGAACACCGTAGTCTTCCCTGCCCCGTTGGGGCCAATGAGCCCAACTATCTCCTTCCGGCCGATGGTAATATTAAAATCGTCCACGGCCATAAGTCCGCCAAAGTTTATACTCAAATTGCGGACCTCCAGCACCGGCTGGGTGTCCATCTCGCACTCAGGAACAATATTGTCAGCTGCAGTAGCGGTAGAGGGTACGGAAACCATTGTCGCCTCAGCTCCGTTAACTTTGTCCATTTTCTGTACCCCTCTTTCCTTTTCTGAAATTCAAAATAAGCAACCTTTCCTTTAAACCTCCCAAATAACTCTTAAAGGCAACGTTATTAGTGGCCACCATCATTACGATGAGAAGGATTGCATAGGCAAGCATGCGGTAAGTGCTAAATTCACGCAGCATCTCGGGAAGTACGGTAAGTACCACGGCAGCGATAATCGAGCCCCGGATATTGCCCAGACCTCCCAAAACCACAAAAACAAGAATTAAAATGGAGGTATTGAAACCGAACTTAGCGGCAGTAATGGTGGAGAAATTCATGGCAAACAGTGTTCCTGCCGCGCCGGCCAAGGCCGCGGAGGTAACAAAGGCCATAAGTTTGTACTTGGTAACAGGAATACCTACGCTCTCCGCTGCAATACGGTTGTCGCGCAAAGCCATAATAGCTCGTCCCGAACGGCTGTCAATCAGATTAAGTACTATAAACAGGGTGATCAGAATGAGAACAAAGCCCACCGTAAAGGTAGAAAGCTTAGGTATACCGGTGATTCCCAAGGGACCGTCGATAATGACTCTGCCGCCCTCCGCAAGGTTCAGGGCATTGGAGTCACCCATAAAGCTTACATGCAGCCCTTCATTATCCAATCCCATATAAAGGATATTGATAACATTTTTGATAATTTCCCCGAAAGCCAGCGTGACGATAGCCAAATAGTCGCCTTTAAGGCGCAGGACGGGTATTCCGATCAGAAAGCCGGCTATTCCGGCACAAATAGCACCAATGACTAGGGATACTACCAAACGCAGGAGCGTCATGGGTATGATTGGCTCCAGGCAGATAGCAGCCACGACACCCGCAAAGGCACCGACACTCATAAAACCGGCATGTCCTAAAGACAGCTCACCCAATATGCCTACGGTCAAATTCAAAGAAACCGCCATGACCACGTAGGCGCAGATCGGAACCAGCTGTCCTTGCAGGGAGGAGCTGATATTGCCGGTTTTAATAAGCAATTGGACAATAATGAAAGCCGCTATAACTAAAGCGTAAGTAAAAAGGTTGTTGCGTGTTGTTTTCTTCATTGTAATCATGGCATCTACCTCATACTTTCTCGTTGATCTGCTTGCCCAAAAGACCAGTGGGCTTGATCAACAAGGTAAGAATAAGGACAGCAAACACGATGGCATCGGAAAGCTGCGTGGAAATATAACCCTTGCCGAATATCTCTATAATACCCAGCAGTATGCCGCCAACCATGGCCCCTGGTACAGAGCCGATTCCGCCAAGCACGGCGGCAGTGAAAGCCTTGATACCGGGCATGGCGCCGGTGGTAGGCATCAAGGTTGGATAGGCAGAACAAAGGAGAACGCCGGCAACCGCTGCCAGGGCAGAACCGATGGCAAAGGTGATGGAAATGGTGAAGTTGACGTCGATACCCATCAGTTGAGCCGCGTCTTTATCTTCTGAACAGGCGCGCATAGCCTTGCCCATTTTGGTCTTTCCGATGAACAAAGTCAACGCGGCCATTATTATTAAGCAAATAATTATGGTGACAATGGCAATGACGGAAATGTTCAGCCGGCCATCGAAGAGTTTTATGGTTTCATTACCTACTACGGAAGTAAACACTTTAGGGTTGGAAGACCAGAGCAGCAAAGCTGCATTTTGCAGAAAATAGCTGACACCAATGGCCGTAATAAGCACGGCCAAGGAAGTTGCCGCTCTCAACGGCTTGTAGGCCAAGCGCTCTATGACAACCCCAAGGATAGTACATACCACCATAGCGAGAAGAACGCCAACCAAGGCGGGCATATTCCCACGAGTGGTGGCGAAGAAACAAACATAGGCTCCGACCATGATTACATCGCCATGGGCAAAGTTCAGCATTTTGGCAATGCCGTAAACCATTGTGTAGCCCAAAGCGATGATGGCATAGACGCTGCCAAGACTGAGTCCGCTGATCAGAAAGGAAAGAAATGTCATATTTCACACACCTTAATTTCGTTTAAGCATATTGAGAATACGGTGTAAATAAGTATAGAGGGCTGCCGAGTATTTCTCAGCAGCCCTCCCAACTAACCCACTTTGAAAGGGCAGCAGTTTCTTAGTCCATTCCTACATATGCACCGTTTTGAATTACCATGCCCTTCGGGCTCTTGGTAACTTCCCCGCTGGCGGACCAGGTCATGTTTTCACCGGTAAGCCCGTTAAAAGTAATGGTGGGGAATACTTGAACCAGTTTTTCACAAATATCTTGGGCGCTCATGTCAGGTGTGCAGCCGGCAGCCTCAAGGGCTTTCTTAATGGCATACACGCAGTCATAACCGTCAGCAGCAAACTGGTTGGGAATTTCATTGTAAAGTTCCTGATATTTCTTAACGAAGTTGACCGTAAGATCATCGGTAGCGGCAGCATTGAAAGGTGTCAGTAACATAACGCCTTCGGCTAAGGATACGTCAAAGTTTTCCAGAGTCAGGATGCCGTCCATACCGTCTACACCGAAGAACTTGGGAGCATAGCCCATATTCTTAGCCTGTTGGAGGATCAGAGAGGCCGGGGTGTAGTAAATAGGAAGGAAGATTAAGTCGGCACCGTTTTTCTTGGCGTCGGCCAACTGAACGGAAAAGTCAGTCTGGCTGTCTTCGGTAAAGGTGGTTGTGGAGACAACCTCTAAGTTCAGTTCCTTGGCCTTGCTGATGAAGGTGTTATAGATTCCCTTGGAATATACATCGTCATTCTTGTAAATAATTGCTATTTTTGAACCAAGTTTCTTGTCAAAGATATATTGAGCGGAAGCTGAACCCTGGTTGGGGTCGGTAAAGCACATCTGGAATACATTATCCTTGCCCTCAATGACAGCCGGGGCGGAAGCGGAAGGAGGCAGGTAGAATATCCGGTCATTAAAAGCCTCTGTGCTGGTGGCCACACCGGGGGTGCTGGTCACGGAACCGAGGAAAACCTGCATACCCCAGTCTTTAAGCTTATTGTAAGCGTTGACGGCCTTTTCAGCGTCGTGCTCATCGTCTTCATATCTAAGTTCGAATTGGATGCCGCCTTGGGCATTAATCTCGTCAACAGCGATCTGCGCTCCCCGCATGGCCGCATTACCGTAAATTGCCGCACCACCGGTCAGAGGGCCGGTTCCACCGATCTTAAAGACAGCAGCTTTGTCATCGCCCGCTCCGTTTTGATCTCCGGAAGCTGGTTGGCCCGATCCACCGCAGCCGGCGAAAAGAAAGAGTGTCAAAGCGCAAGAGAGTAGGATACATAACATTCTTTTCATTTTCACATTCCCCTTTTAACAGATTATTGATGATTGCAATTTGGTAGACATGCCGAAAAAAAACGGCACATCTTTATTCGAGTTGACTTTCGACTACTCATTTGTCTGCAATTCCGGTCCCAAAAAATAACTGAGACCGTAATAATTCTAGCCCTCCAGAGGGTATCATGTCAAGGTAAATATTATGTAACAGATAAATATTTTGTGAACTGTTTTATTAACTGTTTTATGGTACTGTAATACAGTTTTTAAACGCAAAAACGGAGCTGCCCCTTAACAGTTTTATAAGTTAAGGCGACAGCTCCTGGACATGCCGGGTTCAATCGTAAATCCTTCAGTCGTTGCTCATTCCAACGCAGATCATGCTATTTGTCCAAAACTACTGCATATACCAAGGTCTGGTTCAGTAACTGGTAGGCAATTTCGCCGAAAGTTACCGGTCCGGCAAAGGGCGGCGTTGCTTTGCCATCAAGTTTACCATAAAGATAGTTAAGAACACAGTTGCAAGAAAAGATGGGCTTAAGGTCTTTAAACCCTTGTAAGTGTTCTTCAAAGCTTTTGGCATAATCACTTACGGGTTTGGCAAAACGATATTCTTTTCCTGCAAATACAGGAGCATAAAGATCCACTGTCTTGTTTTCTTTGGATACGGATTTAATGGATACATTTATATATGTGCCATTATAGTCTGCAACCAATGGTAATTGGGTATTAATGCCATTCTCGAATATGAAATCCGCCAAAAAGGTTTCTTTGCCGTTGACCAAGCACTTCGTTACCGCTAATGTATCTTCCGGGAATTCGATTTTGCTATCCTGTTCATCAATGTCGAAAATATTTACAATACCGAGGGAAGCTATCTTATCGTCAGGCAAACATATGTGTAAGGCAACTGCTTTGTCCCCATAAGATTCACCGCTGCTGCCATCATAAACTTTAGCTTCCGAATCAGTGGAGAGATCAAAACCTGAAATCCAGCCAACTGTCGGATTCAATAATAAGTCATCCGAATTGGGAGCTTCTTTCGCATAATGGACAGTCCTGCAAACAGCGCTCTAGTTCCTCTTCCGTACGATTGTTCGAATACCTTAACTGCAATCTCGAAATCAACAGATTCAAACCCAAGTTATCCGACTGATAGGTTATTTTTTGTATATCACCATCAACCAATAAATTTAAATATCTCCATCCAGTTGCTTTCCGAGTCCGCACCGGCCATCCGGCAAGCGTCGGCACTCCGGAATACTGCTTGCAATAAAAAACCGTGCTGAGCGAATATATCCCGGTACGGTTTTTACTATACACGTTTTTTAACTATACATGAGCAATTG
>JAAYII010000152.1 GCA_012523535.1 Peptococcaceae bacterium | reverse complement strand
CAAATAAATAAAAAAAGAATATCCTTTGGGTTCCCGTAACAATTGTTGTTCGGGATTTTTTTCGGTAAAAGTTATAAGAAAAATTTGTCAACAAAAGTCATAAAATGCAATTGCATTAAAAGTGAATCTATTTTATGATATTTACAAAAATTATGAAATTTTAGGAAGTAATCATTTCAATATTAATATAAGCTTAATAATACAGTCTTACTGAATATGCCACAATTAGCGGCCCTAGATTTCCGGGAGGGGAAAATAAGAGAATGGTTAGGCTTAATAATAAGCTAATTAGGCCTATCAATAGTAAGATAATGGTATTAGGCTTGATTTTGGCATGTCTTTTTTTAGGCTCAATTTATATTGTAAGCACTTGGAGGGCCTATTCTCAATTTGCCGAAGAAAGAATGAGAGCTTTGACGGAAGCCGCAGTGGCTTTTATACCTGTTGAAACTGTCGCTAAGCTGCAGGATTCTGACCAGATAGCAAAAGATCCTGTTTACCGGCAATTGAAAGAAAGTTTGATTTTGTTTAAAGAGCAAAATCCCGGAGTTATTTTGGCCGGGGTTTATACTAATTGGAATGGAAAGATTTACGCGGTTGTGGATTCCGAGCCTCAGAATTACGAACCTTATTTGCTTCCCGGGCAGCGTTATCCGGAAATTGATTCCAAATTAAGACAGTTTTTGTTGGAAGATAGTGTGGATTCCCTTGATCTGAGCGTAGATCGTGAAGGAGACAGCATCAGCATCTTTGTCCCTGTAAAGGATAACAGTAGTACAAATGTTAAAGCCGTATTAGGGGTAGACTTTTCAGCCTCTCTTGGGGTTAAAGTAGCGATGAAACATGTTGGACATGCAATTGCAGTCGTGGTTTCAGTTTTGATGTTTCTAATTGTGTTATTCAATATAATACGTAAAAATGAGGCTCTTAAGTCCCTGGACTTAAAACTTCAAGAAAGCGAAGCACAATTCAAAACAATATTTGAAAGAGCTTCAGTGGGAATTGCTATCATAGGCAAAAACAGACACATAATCAAGATGAATGACAAGTTTGCCGAGATATTGGCTAGATCCAAAGAGGAACTGGTCGGTATGAATTGGGTTAATTTAATTTACCCGGAAGATTTGGAAAAAAACGAAGAATTACTCTCCGCATTTGAAGCCGGTGATATTGAAAACTACACTTTGGAGAAGCGTTTTGTTAAGCCGGATGGTTCCAGTATTTGGGCCAATATGGATGTAACAACTTTGCAGCAGAACAGAGGACAAGAATATCTTTGTATTATTCAAGATATCAACAGTCGCAAGCTTATAGAAGAAGCTTTGCGGGAAAGTGAGCGCAGCAAATCGGTTTTACTTTCCCACTTGCCTGGGATGGCTTATCGTTGCCGGTATGACAGGGAGTGGACTATGGAATTTTTATCTGACGGCTGCTTGGAATTAACCGGTTATACACCGGAGTGCCTTATTGATAACCGGCAAGTATCATTTAACGATTTAATAGTCCCTGAGTACAGGGAAATCATTTGGCAAGAATGGGAACGCGTTTTGGCTTTAAGAGAACAGTTTAAGTTCGAATATGAGAAAATTACTGCTAAGGGTGAAAGAAAATGGGTTTGGGAGATCGGTCAGGGAATATATGATGAAGACGGCAAAGTTGAGGAACTCGAGGGAATAGTTATAGATATTACGGATTCCAAACAGAAGATGATGCAAATTCAGTACCTCAATGATCATGATATTATGACCGGTCTATATAACCGCAGGTACTACGAAAAAACCAAAAACCAGCTGGATAAAGAAGAATATCTTCCTCTTTCCATAATTATCAGCGATATAAACGGTATCAAGATTGTGAACGATGCTTTTGGTTATCCGGAAGGAGACCGTCTTATTATGGAGACTGCCAAAATCATTCAAGGGTGCTGTAGAGAGGAGGATATTGTGGCTCGAACGGGAGGGGACGAATTTAAAATTCTTATGCCAAACACTTCCCGTGAAGAGGCTTATAAGTTTGTTCAAAGAATCATGCAAGCTTGTGAAGATTATAACCGCCGCATAAAGGACCAAGTTCACAATATCAGCATATCCGTCGGTTTTAGTACCAAGCTGTATCCGACGGAAAATATAAGACAGATTGAGAAAGAAGCAGAAGAGTATATGTTTAAGCACAAGCTGCTGGAACAAGAAAGTCATCATAGCACCATGTTATCCTCGATAATGGCTACGATGTACGCTCGAAGCCAGGAAACAGAAGAACATGCCAAGCGCTTGGCTTTACTGTCGAGAATGATTGGAGAGAGATTAAACCTTCAGCAAGAAAGTATGGATGAACTGGAATTGTTTGCTATGCTTCATGATATAGGAAAAATCGGTATAGATGACCGCATATTGAATAAGCCCGGAAAGCTTAACGATGAGGAATGGAAGATTATGAAGAAGCACTCGGAAATCGGTTACCGGATTACTATGTCCTCCCCAGGGCTTCAATCAATCGCCAATTATATACTCACTCATCATGAGCGCTGGGATGGAAAGGGCTATCCTCAGGGATTAAAAGGGGAAGAAATTCCTCTTCCTTCCCGGATTCTTGCCGTTGTCGATGCTTATGATGCTATGACTGAAGATCGGGTTTACCGCAAGGCCATGAGCCATGATCAAGCTCTTCGGGAAATTAAAAAGTGCGCAGGAACACAGTTCGATCCTCATATAGTCAATATTTTTGTTCAGAGTATGCTACACTTTGACCGTAAGCAATTTGCGGAAGAAATTGCTTCTGAGAAAAATCTTGACAAATTGGCATAACACCTTTATTATAAATGAATAATATAATATTGAACTAACACAATGAAGGGGAAGTCTGTGGTTTGTGTTCTGCAGAGAGCTGACGGTGGGTGAAAGTCAGTGAACAAAACTATTTGATTCCGCCCTGGAGTGGCCAATGATGAATTGTGATGGGATTCGCCCAATATAGCGAATAAGAGTTGGCCTAATTTTCTAGGCAACATGGGTGGCAACGCGGGAATGACCTCTCGTCCCTATTGGGATGAGGGGTTTTAAATTATTGATAATTATACTTAATTATTACTTTATATAGGAGGAATTCGTTTATGGCCAGAGTTTATAACTTTTCAGCGGGACCGGCTGTATTGCCGGAAGAAGTATTGCAAGAAGCTGCAGCGGAAATGTTGGATTATAGCGGTACCGGAATGTCTGTAATGGAAATGAGTCATCGCTCCAAAGCATTTGAAAAAATCATTACTGAAGCGGAACAAGATTTAAGAGATTTAATGGATATTCCTGACAATTACAAGGTCTTATTTCTTCAGGGTGGAGCTTCCCAACAATTCGCCATGGTCCCTATGAATTTAATGAAGAATAGGGTAGCAGATTATATTCTTACGGGCCATTGGGCCAAAAGAGCAAGCCAGGAAGGAAAAATATTTGGCCAGGTCAATATAATCGCTTCTTCGGAGGACAAAACATTTACCTATATTCCCGATCTAAAAGGTTTAAAAATAACCGATAATGCCGATTACGTCTATATTTGCCATAACAACACAATTTATGGCACCAAGTATAATGAATTGCCTGATACCGGAGACAAACCTCTTGTAGCCGATATGTCATCCGATTTTCTTTCCGAACCGGTTGATGTAAGAAAATTTGGGTTGATTTTTGCGGGAGCTCAGAAAAATGTCGGTCCGGCCGGAGTGGTAGTTGTAATAATCCGTGAAGATCTAATTACGGAAGATGTACTGCCGGGAACGCCGACCATGTTGAAATATAAGACCCACGCCGATAATAAATCGCTTTATAACACACCGCCCGCTTATGGCATATATATTTGTGGCAAAGTATTTAAAT
>JAAYII010000001.1 GCA_012523535.1 Peptococcaceae bacterium | reverse complement strand
GGCAGGAGCCAATTCAATCCTATTCTTTATTGTTATGTTGCCAACCTTTAACGGCGAGAAAATATGTTTAAACTTTTGTTCTATTCTCATTCTTAATTCCTCCTCAACCTAACGGTTTTCACAGCGGAATTATTCTTTTCCTCTGGCAACCGCTCGCTATCTTCCAGGTATTCAACACCGGTTATCTTATTACCCTTGTCTGATGCCAGGAAAAGCCCCATCTCAGCGATATCTTCAGGCTGAACAATTTTTCCTTATATTAACGCCCAATAACATTTTATAAATTTTATTTAACTCAATAACCGTCTAATCAGTATAAACCGTCAGTCAGTGTTTATTGCAAAAAGTACAACTCATGGCCACCGTCGGTCGGACTTTCACCGGTCAGATAATGAGTACTTAGCTTGGCATGGATATATAAAACGAAAAGACGCCTGTCGGCGTCTTTTTTTGGGTATTAACCCTATTATTTTTTTAGTTTGGTGGAGACGAAGAGGTTCGAACTCTCGACCTTACGGATGCGAACCGTACGCTCTCCCAGCTGAGCTACGTCCCCACAAGGCAAAGGGATAACCGCTTGCCTATAAAATATTATACAAAAGAAATTGCATTTTACCAGCATTTTTTTTGCCTAAAATCGCTTGGTGGACAACAAATTTAATGTCTGCAGCACTTAAATTAATTAAACATCCAATCCGGCATGATAACCGCGGAAAACCGCGTCCGCCACGCGAGCAGGTTTGACACAGTCGCCCACTTCCATAACTTCAGGTGCACAATCGTACAACTTTTCCACCACATCGCGCCGGGAACGTTGACCGACGGCGCAGATAACAGTATCCGCCTTAAACAGCACTTCTTTGCCCTCTGGGTCCACACAAACCAGACCTTCTTCCGTAATCCGGACGCCGCGCATGCCGGTTTTACAAGTAACAAGCCTCTCAAGCTGGGCCAGCAACAAGGGTCTTTGCCTGGGGTTGGCATCCGGACAGAGCTCCCTTTGCATTTCCACCACCGTAACATCCTTGCCTTCCTGGGCCAGATACACCGCCGTCTCGCACCCCACCTGGCCCCCGCCGAGGATTACCACTTGTGAGCCAATTTTATCTATGTTTTCAGGCAGGTAATTGGCAACAATTACATTCGGCCTGTCAATTCCGGGCAGTTGGGGAATAATAGGCTCGGCGCCCACGGCAATAATTAAAACATCGGGCTGGATAAGCTCGCAGTACTCTGGTGTTACTTCCGTATTAAGGCGGATATCAACCCCGGCTTTCTGCAAAAGCAATGTTTTGGTGGCGATAAACCGATAAAGATCCTTCTTAAAAGGAATCCCCCGCTCTGATTTTAAGGCACCGCCCAGTTCACCGCTCTTTTCACAGAGTATGACCTTGTGTCCCCTTTCCGCAGCTGACAAAGCGGCTTCCATACCGCCGGGTCCGCCGCCGGCAACCAGTACTTTTTTAGGCTTGGTAGGAGCCTGGGCAAAGTTGGATTCATATTCGCGGCCGATAATCGGATTTAGGGCACAAATCCTAAGACCCGTCGTCATGCGTTCCGCCATGCAGGTAAAACAGCGACAGCAACGTACGATTTCATCATCGTCCCCGCGCATGGCTTTCCTGGGCAAAAAGGGATCGGCTAACAGGGCACGGGCCATAACCACCGCATCGGCCTGGCCGGAAGCTATAATTTCGTCCATCATGGCAGGTTCGTTCAAAGCGCCGATGGTGGATACCGGAATCTTGACGTGCTTTTTAATCTCCGCCGCATAATGAACATTAACCCCCCGTTCCATAAACATGGAAGGATGGGTCTTATCAAAACTTCCTTCGTGGGAGCCGGTTGATACTTGAAGTAAATCTATTTTGCTCTCCACCATTTTGGCATACTCGATAAGCTCTTGGAAGGAATAGCCTCCCTCAATATACTCCTCCGCACTGATCCTTAACTCCAAAGGGAAATCCGATCCCACAACGGACCTGATTTTGTCCAACACTTCCAAGGTTAAACGGGCCCGGTTTTCCAAACTTCCCCCGTATTCGTCGGTTCTTTTATTGATGGCCGGTGAAAGAAACTGCTGCAAAAGCCAGCCATGACCGGCATGAATCAACATCATTTCAAAGCCTGCTTCTTTGCATATGGAGGCAGCCCGACCGTAGGATTCAACAATTTCTTGAATCAATTCTTTAGACATAGCGCGCACGGTCTGCACGCCGTTAACATATTCATCGCTCGGACCATAAGTAACAGCGGGCCGTAATTTATCCTTTTTGTCAGTTGCCGCATATTTGCCGCCGTGGGACAACTCGACGCTGGCAATGGCACCGTGCCGTTTGACCGCCCTGGCCGCCGCTGCCAGGCTATCTTTGGCATTGGGGGCATCCAAGAGGACCTGCACGGAATAGCCCTTGCCGGTAGCCGTATGAACAATAACTTCGCTTACCGTCACCACTGCGGCCCCGCCCGTGGCCCGCATTTCGTAAAAAGCGATGGCTTCCGGTGTCAGACAGCCATCGGCCGTCAAAACCGGGTAAGTCATGGGAGCTGAAATAATCCGATTTTTTAAGATTACATTCCCTACCTTAAGCGGGCTAAACAAATGGGGAAATTTTCTTTTCATATCGCTCAAACCTTTCCTACTTCTTTATTGGCCTCGATAATTAGCAAAACATTAACCTATCATATTTTTAGCAAACCAAATTTTAATCTTATTTAATTATAATTCCTTTAACGGCAATAAAAAATCTCTCTTCTAAAATCTAAAATCTCACTTCGCAACTGACTTGTTTAAAGATTGATACCTTCGCGAAAATTTATAGTAAAAGAATAAAGCCGTTCCCATTGCAACCCCCTCCGTTATTGGCTGTACACCGGCCAACCCGTAAAGGGGTATCAGGAAATTCATCAGCAGCATAAGCGGAATATCGATCAATCCCTTGCGGAAAACGGACAGAATAAGGGCCGGCCTACCCTCCCCTGCAGCCTGAAACAGGGTAATCATTAAAAAGGCAACGGCCATAAGGGGAGTACAAATACACATTACCCTTAAAAATACGGAACCATAGGCCACTGTAGCAGCTTCGGCAATAAACAAACGAACAATCTGGGGCGCGAAAATCTCAAAGACAATAACGCAAAACAGGGAAAAACCGACAGCCAGGCTTAACGTAAAGCGAAAAGCTTTTTGCATGCGCTCAATATTTTTGGCGGAAAAATTATATCCCAACAAGGGCAAAACACCCTGGGCCAGGCCAATGGTAATGCTCATGGGAATGGTATCCACTTTTTTAGCCACCCCAAAAGCGGCCAGAGCACTGCCCCCATAGGGAGAAGCCAAAATGTTAAGCACGGCGTTGGATACAGCCGCCAATAAGGTCTGCAGCATGGCAGGCAGACCAATCACAAGCACAGCAAGGGAGATTTCTTTATGTAAAATTAAATTGCGTGGATTCAGGGAAATAGTTGTAGTTTTTCTCTTCCTGTAAAAATAGTTGAAGAAATAGACCAAAGTCGCCAGATTGGCAATTAATGTGGCAATTGCCGCCCCGGTCACGCCAAGCCCGAATCCCCAAGGGAAAATGAATAAGGGATCCAGAACCATATTGAGCACTCCGCCCATTGATAAACCCAAACTTGCCTGGCGCGGTGCTCCGTCCGCCCTTACAAAGTGAGCAAGAACCATACCCAACAAGGTGGGCGCTCCACCGATAATAAAAACCCAAAACAGATAATTGCCCGTAAATTCTCTGGGACCTCCCGTGGCGCCGAGCAAATTCAAAAAGGACTCCTTAAAAAACAACACTGCCAGAGAACCGCATAGGGCCACCGCTAAAGCCGCATAGAAGCCGAAGGTGGTTGCTTGCCGCGCTTTTTGATAGTTTTTTTCTCCCAAAGATCTGGATAATAAGCTTGCACCCCCGATGCCGAACAAATTGGCCAACGCGGTTAACACCAGCATCACAGGGGCCGCCAGAGTTACTGCCGCCACTTGATTCGGATCGTTAAGCTGTCCGACAAAAAAAGTATCGGCCATATTATAGATCATGGTTATTAATTGGCTGATAATAGTAGGAATAACCAGTTCCATAACAGCCCTGGGTACAGGGGCTTTTTCAAAAATAAATGTCTTACCGTCCAAGCTATGATCCCTCAATCTTTAAAAATTAGTTCTTCCTTTGCTTCATTAGGAAAGCCAAATAGATCACCATAAATAAAACCACAAACAGAGCCGCTGCTCTAAACATTAAGAAAAATCCGCTAATCTCCACCAGGTTTCCTAATATAATCGCTCCGATACCTATACCGATATCGAAGGAATTATAATATGTAGCACTGGCAAGCCTGCTTTTTTTCGATTCTACACTGTTGAACATCCAGGCTTGCATTGTGGGCAGAAGCGCACCTAAGGCCAAACCGCTGCAAAGCCCCGCCAATAACAGCAAGACAGAAGAATGGGTAACAGAAAGGATGAGCAAGGAAGCAAGCATGGCACAACTCCCGGGGATAATCGACCAATAATAACCTCTTCTGTCCGTTAGCCTGCCGATGAAGCTTCGAAGGGCAAAGGACGCTCCGGTTTGGACAATATAATACCAGGACAAAAAGGCAATATTATGTTGACTGGCAAATAAAGAAATAAAATTCATATCCGCGCTGCGGCAAATGCCCAACAAAACCAATAATCCTGCCTGCAGTGCCAGTTTCCGATCGAAGATGCGATTGAGAACAAAAGCCAGTTTCGTTTCCTTTTCAGCAAAATCCGCCGCTTGTTCCGCTTCCGGTTGTATAGCCGCCTGAGCCTGCTCTTGCTTAGTTTTTTGTTCTTCCAGCAGAGCCGAGGGCATTTCCACCTGGAAAGTTCCTGTCTCTACGATGGCAATATTTCTTTTTCCCCGAGGGGGCTTAAAAAACAAGCCGTCGATAAAAGCCAACAGCGGGAAAACAGCTGCAATTAAAAACATGGTCCGGAATCCGTAAAGAGATAAAATATACAGCCCCAAGGCCGGGCAAACCGCGGCTGCCAAAATCGTCCCCAAGCCATAGTATCCTATACCCTCAGCTTTCCGGGATTGGGGAAGAATATCGGCCACCGTCGCCGCGCATAAGGTGGAAACAATACCAAAATAAAAACCCTGCAAAATTCTAAGAGCCATAATGTTGCCCACAGAGCCGGCCAAGACGTACAACGCAATGATAACAACCGTCAACAGCATGCCGCCCAGGAAGGTTCTTGTTTTATCCGCCTTGCGAAAAACAATATTGATTAAAAAGCGCATAAGAATTGAAGCAACCGAAAAAGCGGTTGCCACCAAACCAACCTGCGCTTCCGTTCCTCCCATAGCAACAATAAAAAGCGGAATTGTGGGCATCAGCATATAGAACCCGGAGGAATAAAGCATATTGGAAAAAGTAAGAATACTATAATTTTTCGTCCAGACCTTTTGCTCGCCCATAATCACCAACTCCTTTTCAAAACTGTGGTTAATTTTTATGGGCTAAATAAAAAGGCTAGAAAAACGAAACCTCGGCTTCTAGAATTTTTATTAACTTTATTTTATCATGCAATACATATGCCATAAGCAAATTTTATTATAAATTAACTTTGAGTTTTTATTAAAATACAATTTACAGATCAATTAGCTTTAAAAAATGTTGCAAAACATCTACATTGTAGCAATTTTAAGACATAATTGTGGCATTTTTGCCACAATTTTATTTCTTTTTCCTTTATCCACATTTTAATATTTTCTCCTAAATATTTATATATATAAAAATATATGGTATTATTTCCATAAAAAGTTATTGGCATATCGTCTGCATGTATTATCAATTTGTTGTAAATATCGTGTCAAGAGAGAGGGGGAATATTTGAACACCTTAATATCCTATCCATATTTTTGCTATATTTTTGATCCAAAAGTCTATTATTTGGAGGGAAAAGGGAGAATGAAGAAAAAAATCATTTGCCTCATTCTGGTACTGGGTTTGATCTTGGCCTTTAGCGCATGTTCAGGCCAATCCGAACAATCGGCCTCCTCGAATGAGGATTCGGCTCCCAAAGAAGTAAAGCTGCGCATGTGTACCGACTATGCTACGGAAGACATTCATGGGGCTTTAATCGATGAATTTGCCGAGAAAGTTAAAGAGCAGACCAACGGAACGGTTATCATCGAAGTTTATCATGACGGACTGTTATTTAAAAATGACCAATACGCCGACGCTATATCGTCAGGAACTCTGGATATGTGTTACGCCATGTTCGGCAAAGGCTAGCCAAATATCATTCCTCAATTCCAGGCTTTGGGCAGCGGTTGGTTTGAAACCAGCGAACAAGCGCTTAAAGCTTTAAACGGGCCTTTCGGCGATTATTTCGAACAACTTCTGGAAGAAAAAGCCAATACCAAACTTCTGGGCTGGTCCGGAGCCGGGGCTGTGGACTGCATGTTAAATAACAAGCGTCCCGTTAGAAACCCGGAAGATTTAAAAGGTTTGAAATTAAGAATTGCCAACGCTGCTCAAATGGCTCAGGTTGAAGCTTTTGGTGCCGTCGGAGTTGTCATGTCTCCCAATGATATGTACTTAGGCGTACAAAGAGGCACTATTGACGGTGTTTATTCCACCTCCCCCAGTGGAGCCATGACCATAAAACTTACGGAAATCGCCAAATATTATACGCGTGTTGATGTCAGCGGTACAGGTGTGGAACATGGCTTTGCTATGAACTTGGATAAATTTAACAGCCTCAGCAAAGAACAGCAAGATGTTCTTATCAACTTGGCAACGGAATATGGCCAGAAAATGCTGGAAGTTGGTATCGAAATGGCGGATGAACATTGGGCCAACCTGGAAGCTCATGGCGCTGAAGTAACTGTTGTTCCGAAAGAGGAAATTCCTAAATGGAGAGCAGTCTGGAAGGATGTCGGGGACAAAGTACTGAAAGAAGTGGTTTCAGAGGAAGAAGCTCAAAAATTATATGAGTTGGCAATGCAATCCATATAAGCTGGAAATAATCGCATCAGGGCAGAGTAGAATCCACAGGGCTCTGCCTTGATGCTATCATCTTCCGCGCCATCATTTTTTGCCATTAAATACTCTGTTTATAAGAAAGGGTGGTAATATGCAGCCCAATACAGAATTGTCCCCAAAGCCTCAGCCTTTATCCCTCATCAAAAAGTTCAGCGGCCTGATTGATACCTGTTCCGGCGCCTTTGGTTTTGTCGGAGGCATGCTCCTATTTGCCACCGGTTTCATTATCACCATCCAAGTTATTCTTCGCTATGTTTTCAAAGCCCGCAATATCTGGACGGATGAGACGGCAACAATTTTTGTTTTGATTGCTGTTTTTACCACGCTGGCTTTAGGGCTAAGAGAAGGCAGCCATGTGCGAATGCAGACCGTGTTTGACCGTCTGCCGAAGTTAACGCAGATGGTTCTGGAAATTATCAGCTACCTATTTATCTTTATTTTCTCTGCGATCTACACTTTTGTCGCCTTCCAGATGATGATGGACAGTTTAATTCTAGGAGAAACATCCCCGATGCTCCATCTTCCCATGTGGCCGGCAAAAGCGCTAATCCTGATCGGTTTTATCATCTTAACCTTCCAGACGCTGCAACTGTTCATTAAGAAACTCAATGTTTTCCCAAAAAATCTTGCAGCTCCCAATGCGGCCAAGAAATTTACTTTCGTTACCGTCCTTATTTACATTATCCTGCTAATCGCCGCTATTTATGTTATTTTTAAAGTCAATATGGGAGCCGGACTTGTTTTTTTCCTTTTGGTGCTTTTAGTTGCCAGTGTCCCCATCGGCTTTACTATTGCTATAATCAGCATGCTGGGCGCCATCGGTTTGATGGGTACGGACCTCGGCCTTATTTATGTCCCCCAGGCCTTTTATTTGCAATGGTACAACTATAACCTCCTGTCCCTGCCCATGTTTGTATTTCTTGGTTTTGTATTGCATAAAAGCGGCATGGCTGAAGACATATTTGCGTTCGCCCGGGCTTGGGTCGGAGGTTTGCCCGGTGGGCTGGCAGTGGCAACAATTGTCGTGTGCGGTATTTTTGCCGCCGTTTCCGGTTCCAGTATAGCCAATGCGGTAACCATTGGTCTAATCGCTTACCCTGCCTTGGTCCGCTATAAATACAGGGAAAATATGGC
>JAAYII010000017.1 GCA_012523535.1 Peptococcaceae bacterium | reverse complement strand
CTATAATCCACCCAACCGGTTTTTAGAAATTTGGCCATAATGTTTTTGTTACGGGTCCATTTAACCTTGGATGATAATTCGAACTTATTGCTTTTCAAAACAATTTCTGCAATCTCAATCGGTCCCCAGTAAAAGTTGATTTTGTTTTTTCCAAATACAGTCCTAACTCTTCTCTTCTCCAAGGCCTCAAAAAACTCTTTAATAACCCGCAATTGATTCCAAGCTACAGGGTTCAACTGCTTTTGCCAAAATGACCAGTCCGGCCTGGGCAAGAATGTATCGGGAATGTATCCAGTATTTAAATATTCATTTTCTTGAACAGGATAAAGGCTAGGGGTAAGCTTTTCTCGCCAATAAACCGCCTTTGCCGATATTCTGCCATCCAGTTTGGCAAGAGCATTTAGAAAAACGGGGGAAAAATCCTGGGCCACAAAATAAAGCACGGTTCGAGCTCCATTACCGATATAGTTACCCCAAGAAACTCCTTCATATAAGAAGTTTTCCTCTTTATATTCGCTCTGGCAAGCGATAATTCCGACCCGAAGGTTCATGTCACCTGAACTAAAAAAGCTAAAATGAGAAGACAAATGCCAGCCTTTTCTTTTTTCTTCAGTGCATTCTTCGAAGTCGGACGCAATAAAAATATCCTGGTTGGCTTTCCAAATATCGTTCCAGTCAATTTTCAAAACACATCCTCCCCTACAAGCCGTTTGGTAATAAATACGCTCCAAAGGGGCTGGAAATGCCTATTTCCTATATTTTTTCCGCTTGGGCTTATTTGTTTAGATCTTCCCGGATACCTAGAACTATGTATATAACCTCTTCACCAATGTTAGTACAATAATCGCCTATCCGTTCTATGTACCGAGTTACCAAAAGAAGGTAAACACCCTGTGAAACAACTTTCGGATCTTTTGTAATCAAATCAATGATTTCATCAAAAATCAGCTTGTAATAACGATCCACTTGATGATCGAGCTCAGCCAATGATCTGGCCAATTCCACATCCTCGTTTATAAAAGCCTTTAGCGCGGTATGCATCATGCTAATAACCAACTCACCCATGGCCGGCAAGTCGATAAGAGGTTTCATTAAAGGAACAGGGCCAATTCTTAAAGATATATTAGCGATATCAGCTGCCAGATCTCCCATTCGCTCTAAAGAAAATATTATTTTATAACTGCTGACAATTTTTCTTAAATCAGTTGCAATAGGTTGCTGGGTGGCTACAAGATGGGTGCAAAGCTGTTCTATTTCTGTTTCCAAATTATCAATAATGCTATCATCAGCAACAATTTTTTCAGCTAATTCCAAATCCCTTTCTTTAAGACTCTGGATGGTTCTCTGAATAGCGATATGAACCAAGTCTCCCATCTCTGTTATCTTTTTTTTTAATTCATTCTGCAGAGAATCAAATTTGTATCGCATATAACATCCCTCAAAAGTTTCTATTATCTTTGACGGAAAATCCTCTCAAAAAGGCAAGAAATTCAATTTATAAAAGATAAAGAAAAATAATAACCGCCCCCAAAAGAATTCTATAGCCAACAAAAACGTTCAAACTATACCGTTTCACAATTTTTAGCAATACCGAAATTGATAACATTCCCACAAGGCAGGAAACAATAATTCCACAAATAAACGGCAAATTGATTTCTCCGGGATTTAATTCCGTTAAACTTAAAAGTGTCGCTCCCAAAATCACCGGAGTAGATAAGAGGAAGGAAAAACG
>JAAYII010000151.1 GCA_012523535.1 Peptococcaceae bacterium | reverse complement strand
TACTTATTCCTCCCAAATCTTTAATAGCTTTTCCATTATATCATAGAAGACAAAGCTAACTCCAGTTCCACCGGATCAGATAATATTTCAATCCTGGGATTTTGAAGCGCTTCCTCCAACATACTTTCTGAAATATATATATATTCAAGCTCCAAAGTATTTTTAATCATTACCGCTCTTACCTTGCTGTAATCCGGAATATTGCTGCACTTAATGCAAGCTTTGATTGCCAGCAGGTCGTTGTCTAAAATCATTGGTATTTTTACGCTTAAGCTGGCTGTTGTAGTTAAGGAATTAGGGTAAGTCATTTCAAAAGAAATCTTCTTAAACAGCCTGGAAGTGGTATAGTCTGCAAGCCCTATGCCGTTGGCATTCCCGTGGGACTGGTCAGTAAGATCAAGAACAGCTATTTTGGAGATATTCGGTTCGCTACCAATTTTGTCAATATCGGTGTGATATCTGCCGATTACATTGGTATCCATGCCCGTACCGCTGATATTTTTACCCATCTCTTTGATTATTAAAGCGTCAATATCTTTAAAAATGAGTTTGGGAGCCAGTTCCCTGGCTTTTATTAATAGTTTAGGCTCCTCTTTTTCAATTTCTTCCGCCCCCAGAACGGCAAGTTCCTGGGTTTGATCATAAGCGTTTTCAATAATGCCCACGGCAAAGATGATGTTAGTCTTCTCGAGCAAGGTTCGGGCAATGGCGACAATATTTTCGGACATCTTTCTGGGTCCCAGCCTATGGCAGGTATCGGCGCCTCTTTGTTTGCCTAAGCCAATGGTGATCATTTTCATTAAACCGCTTTCGATTTTGCCGTGAAATGCCACATGGGGTTTTATTTTATTGATCACAATAATACCACCGGCCTCGGCTGCATAACGGTCAATATAAGCCGGTAAACCGTTGGCGGCAACCCCTACTTGGATTACTTCCATCGAAGATTTAATGGGTGCCCCCACGCTTTGTTCCGTAATACCCAAACTATTCAGCATTTCGACTTGCCCTTGAGCTGTGGCTCCCCCATGACTTCCCATAGCTGGTACTATAAAAGGAATCCCGCCGGCTTCTTTTACACAGACCACAACTTCGCGCAAAATCCTGACAATATCGCTAATTCCCCTACTGCCTGCGGTAATGGCAACTGTCTGCCCAGGTTTTATACGAGAAAGCAATTGTTTTTTTCTTAATTGTTCTCTTAATTCCGCTTCAACATTCTCCAGAGGAATAGCGGGAAAAACCTGTCTGACCTTGATCATTTTGGGAAGGGGAACAGATTCCAGCAATTGTTCAATTACGCTGCTCATTAAGTTAGCCTCCATTGAGTTGTACTAAGTTTATTCCTCCATCAACCCTTTGGGATTATCCACAGCCAGAAGGGAAATATCCTCCTTGCTCAACCCGCATTCATACAGACATTGAGCAAAAACGCGCAGACTTTCAGGTGGTATAGGATTATGCCGTTGCCCGCTGTCACTGGTGATAATTGCGTTGGCCGGCTTTATTTCTTTTATAGCGGCTGCCACTTCCTGAACTGTAGCATGGCGCCACATCATTGAAACCGTGCAGTAACAAAACTCCGCCTTTGCTCCCAGCACAATCAATTCCTTAAGCTGCTCAAGACTCAAACCCGGTGTTTTTAAAAATGGATGGGTAATTAAAATTTTTTTTACCCCGATAGCACGAGCCGCTTTCACCAAATGAAGATCTCTTGTGGGGCCAGATGGCAAGTGCCTAAAATCACATTGTATTCCGCAATTAATTTTAAAATCTCCTGCACATTCTTCTTTATTTTCCCCTGCTCATCGAGGACAGTTAATCCCTTTAAATCACGGCTTGTTTCTACCTCGTTTTGCAAAACATCATATTTTCCCTTGAACCCATATACCCGGGCATGATAGTCGGCATCTATGGTAGGCATCCATACCTCTTTACCGCCCAACTGCAGACACTCTTCCACGGCCTGGGGATTAAAACCGCCGACATGTTCATTAAGAACAATTCCGCCATATATCTTAATGTCGGGAAACTCTTGCCGCAGCTTTTGTGCCCTTATCGCAGTGCTTTCATGATGGCATTTTAACATAATTCCTCCTAGTCCGGACGAAGCTGCGGCCTGGACACATCCCCGGTCATCGATTAGACGCGGGAAAAGACAAGGGGATGAATGAACATGTAAATCATAAAACCCCTTGATATCAACTATCATCTCATTTAACCCCCACCATCATTTCTTCTGCCTCCATCCTCCAATTATTGGTCCAAAAAAATTGGAGCTTTAAAATTATTAAGGTAGATAACTGGTATCCACTAAATCTGCAATTAAATCCTGGGTATCAATTTCCTTGTCAATGAAGCCATTGGCTTGGAGAAAATCAGCGGATTCTTTCAATTGCTTAATATTACTCTCATCTATCTCCAAACTAAAATCAAATTTAGGATAGAGGGCATTTACAGCTTTTATATCCATGTTTACAACTTTGGCTGTTAAATCTAACGCCTCTTGAGCATTGTCTAAGGACCATTGATAAGCCTGTTTATGCACTTGCAGGAATTTCCTGACCAGATCCGGATACTGCTCCAAAAAATCGCTGCGGGCTGCAATTACGGCCTGTCCCAGGATAAGACCTTCGGCGCTGCGCAACATTATCGTTTCACCGGAAGCCAAAGTTTTCATTAACAACGGATCAGGCAATACTACCGCATCCACCTGTTTAAGCAAAACAGCGTTGGCTGCGTTAGCCGATTCCATATCCACAATTTCCAGGTCTCCAGCTTTGACCCCGGCCTCATCCAAAGCTTTGATCAACATTTCCTGCAGCATAGTACCCTTCTTGACAGCTACTTTTTTACCTTTAAGTTCGGCAACTGACGCCACCCCCGCATCTCTTGCCGCAATCAAGCCAATGGCTTTCGGGAATCGTGCATAGCTGGATATTATTTCGATTGGATTGCCATTAGCCTTGGAAATAATAGCCGTAACATAATTCAGAGATACAGCCATATCGATAGCTTTTGAAGCTAAAGCTTCGGTCGTCGCCGGCCCTTCCAATTCATGCCATTTTACTTCAATCCCTTCCGCAGCCATGGCTTCCTCAAACATCTTTTTTTCCATGGCCACAATGGTCGGTACATTTAAGGGACGTAATGAATAAGAAATATTGATAATTTCCGGTTTTTCGGAAACTTGCGGTTGCTGGGTACCACAGCCTGTGAGACTAATACCTAAAAGCAAAACAACAATCATTATTAGGCATTCAATTTTTGCTGCTTTGCCGTTCATATATTTACCCCCCTTGCATTTATAGTTCATAACTGCTTGAAAACAATATCCTAAATAATATTTTGCCGAATATACTCTTTTTTTTCCCAGAAGATCGGATCATCCGGCCTTCTGGGATAGGGAAGATCGATTTCTAATATTTTCTTTACCGTACCGGGTGCAGGGGACATTATTATTATTTTTTGACTTAAAAGCAGTGCTTCATCTATATCATGGGTAACCAAGAGAATAGTTTTGCCTGTTTTTTGCCAAAGTCCAAGCAGTTCTCCCTGCAGTCTAAGCCGGGTACTGACATCCAACGAAGAAAAAGGCTCATCCAACAGCAACGCTTCCGGTTCAAAAGCAAGTGCCCGCCCAATAGCTACGCGCTGGGCCATCCCTCCCGACAATTCATGAGGATAGGCTTGTCGAAAATCTTCCAGTCCAACCAAAGCCATAATCCTGGCAGTTAGTTCTTTAATCTCCTGTTTGCTCCTGCCGCCTTGAACACCAAAAGCTATGTTCTGTTCCACCGTTAACCAAGGAAAAAGCCTTGGTTCTTGAAAGACCATCGCCCGCTCCGGCCCCGGTCCGAGAACTCTTTTTCCATTGAATAACACTTCTCCCTCAGTGGGATAGTCCAAACCGGCAATTATTCTAAGCAAGGTTGTTTTACCGCAGCCACTGGTTCCAACAATGGCAACAAACTCTTCCCGCTTGCAAGAGAAGCTTAAATTCCGCAAAGCCTGAACCTTTCCCCAGTTAGCAGAAAAAGTTTTACTGATATTGTTGACTTTGATCAGTGGTTCATTTTCACCCTTGTAAGACAGATTGTTACTAAAATTACTCATTGCGTTTTCCCGTCATTCGTCCTTTTCCAAGGCATAAATTTACAT
>JAAYII010000150.1 GCA_012523535.1 Peptococcaceae bacterium | reverse complement strand
GTAAAGAGCACCCGGATTACAGATGTTTTGTGGAACATGAAATCTCCGCCATTGAGCTGACCCCGGAATGGATAGAAAAAGTCAGGGCTTCATTGCCGGAATTACCCGATGCCCGCAAGAAACGGCTGGTGGAAGAGTTGGGCCTGCCTGCCTATGATGCCGGGGTTATCACCAGTTCTTTGGCTTTGGCTGAGTTTTTTGACGCTGTATATGAGAAATACCCGGATGCTAAAACAGTAAGCAACTGGATTATGGGCGAACTATTGCGACTCTTGAATGCCCGTAATGTGGAGTTGAGCGAGGCAAAAATTACACCCGCAGGACTGGCCAAGCTTTTGGAACTGATAAAACAAGGGACCATCAGCAATAATATGGGCAAAAAAGTTTTTGAACTGATGTTTGAAGAGGGGAAGGATCCGGAGCAAATTGTAAAAGAAAAAGGTATGGTTCAGATATCGGACGAAGGGCAACTGACCCAAATCCTTACGGAAGTTATAGCTCAAAATCCCAAGTCCGTAGCGGATTTTCAATCCGGTAAGGAACAAGCTATCGGTTTTTTGGTGGGCCAAGTTATGAAAGCCACCAAAGGGCAAGCCAATCCGGGCGTGGTCAACAAAATGCTGAGAAAAATGCTTAAAAAGGAAGAATAATCAACCGAATACCTGAAGAAGATGTCGTCACCGCCTCGAGGACATCTTCTTTTTCATTAAATTAATCACGATACTCAGTTCGCAGGGTTACGAAGCTATAATTATCCGGAGTTATTAAAAGTTAAGGTTATATAGAAAATTTTTGTTCATATGTACTGAAGGAATTGTCGAAAAAATGGAGAAATATGAGAATATTGAAACTACTTCAGAGTGTTTAACACTTCAAGTTGCAAGGTGTTAATTATGAAAAAAGAAATAACCAATTCCGAAGAGGAATTAAAACGCTATCGTTTACTGGCTGAGAACGCACGCGATATTTTTCTTTTTTGTTCGAACGAAGGCAAAATACTGGAGGCCAACAATGCAGCAGTTAAATCTTACTGCTATTCTCGTGAAGAACTGTTGAGCAAAAATATTGCCGATTTAGAAGTAGGCAATAAGCAATTTTCAGAACTGGAAATAAAAGAGGCCTTGGAGAATGGGGTTGTTTTAGAAACGGAGCATTACCGAAAAGATGGCAGCATTTTTCCGGTAGAAATAAGCATTCAAAGCATTGTTATCAATAATGACCAGTTTTTACTGAATGTGGTTCGAGATGTTAGCGAACAGAAAAAAGTTGAACATCAACTTAATCTAAACGAAGCGAAATACAAATTCCTATATGAGAATATTACTGATATAGTCTGTGTCGTGGAATACAATGACCAGGAAGAATTAAAAGAAAAAATAGTTGAAATAAACGATGTGGCATGTCAAAAGCTGGGCTATACAAGAGATGAGCTTTTAAATCTTTCATTTTTTGATATTCTAAAAGAGGATGCACAGACCTTTTTAGAAAGAAGAGCTTGTTTGGGACGAGGGGAAAATCTTTTTGCCGAAAGTACTCTGATAGCCAAGGACGGTAGGGAGATAGAGGTTGAAGTTAAGGCTCATATGGCGGTAATTGACGGTAAAAAATGTTTCTATATTTTGGCCCGTGATATTTCCAACCGTAAAGCGGCGGAACAGGCTTTAAAGGCCAGTGAGGAAAAATTCCGCAGTGTTTTTAACAATGCCAAGGACGGCATTATCCTTTTAAATAAAGACGAGGGGTTAAAAATCGTTGAGATCAATGATGAAGCTTGTAAACTGTTGGAGTACAGCCGGGAAGAATTATTAGGGAAGACTCCTTACTTCTTTGATAAGAACAGAGAAGATCCGGGCCGTTTGGATTTTATAGATAATAAATTGAGCGCCAACGGTACCTATAAATTTGAAGATATTCATATAACCAAGAGTGGCAGAGCAGTTCCGGTAGAAATTAATATCCATCGGTTTCTTTTGAATAATCAATGTTACGAGTTGTTTATGATCCGCGATATAAGCGAAAGAAAAAGAAATGAAGAAAAATATATTCGGGCCAAAGAACAAGCTGAAGCGGCCAACCGGGCAAAAAGTGAGTTTTTGGCCAATATGAGCCATGAAATAAGGACTCCGCTGAATGGCATTATTGGAATGATCGATTTGACTTTGGAGACAGAGTTAAGCCCTGAGCAAAGAAACAACTTGCAAACAGCCAAACTCTGTGCGGACTCCCTGCTTAGCATTATCAGCGATATTTTGGATTTCTCCAAAATGGAAGCGGGCAAATTAACCATTGAGCAGGTGAATTTTAATTTTAAAGAATTGCTGGAACAAACCCTAAAAATCCATAAACTTGCGGCCTGTAAGAAAGGACTAGATATTGGTTATTATTTGGACCCGGATATTCCGGAGTGCTTGGTGGGCGACCCCTTAAGAATAAGACAGGTGCTTAACAATTTGATAGACAACGCCATAAAATTCTGTGACCGGGGAAAGGTGGCTTTGGAAGTCAAAAAGACCCCCTTCGATAACCCGGAAGTCCAAGAACTGATTTTTGCCATAAAAGATACCGGTATTGGCATTTCTGCCGAGGAACAAAAGAAGCTTTTTAAACCCTTCAGCCAATTAGACGGGTCAATAACGAGAAGATTTGGAGGGACCGGTTTAGGCCTGGCCATATCCAAACAACTCATCGAGTTAATGGGAGGAAAAATTTGGGTAGAAAGTACGAAAGGGAAAGGAAGTACTTTTAGTTTTATTTTAAAATTTAAAAGCGGCAAAACAAACAAAGACATTATTCCTCCGGTTGAGTTCCATCAGGCTGAGCTTCAAAAGCCGCTGTCAATACTTTTGGCCGAAGATTATTTTACCAATCGTTTAGTTCTGGTCCAAATGCTGGCTAATAAAGGATATAAAGTGGACCTGGCCGAAAACGGTGTCAGGGTGCTCGAACTTTATAAGCAAAATGAATATGATCTTATACTCATGGATATCCAAATGCCGGTTATGGATGGCATAGAAGCTGTTAAGCGCATTAGGGAGATGGAAAAAGGGACCGACAAATATACTCCGATTATAGCTATTACGGCCTATGCCTTGCAGGGAGATAAAGAGAGATTATTGGCAATGGGTATAGATGACTATTTATCCAAACCGATAGACATGCTGGAGCTCTATGAAAAGATTGAGCAGAATTATAAATTAAACCAAAAAAATTTATACTGCCGAATATCGGGCTCGGGCTAAATTTGAATAAATAAGGCATAAAAATAAGAACCGTTGTTTGAAACAGCGGTTTTTTTATGCTTCAAAACATTTTTTTGGATGACTTTTGGCTCCGGTGGAAAAATAAACTCGAAAGGGACGGAATTTACACATTAAAGAGGAGAGAGGCGTATAAAGTGATTGACCCGATTCAGCCCATGGAGCCCAAGTTAAGTGAGCAAATACCTTCAGGAAAGGATTGGGTTGCCCAAGTAAAATGGGATGGTGTCCGGATACTTACCTATTCTGAAGATCACCTGGTGCGGCTCTTTAACCGAAAAAAACACGAGCGAACTTATCACTACCCTGAATTGGCGGAGATTAGCCGTTTTTGTAAAAGCCGTTCCGTGGTCTTGGACGGGGAAGTAATCGCTTTGGAAGAAGACGGCAAACCCTCTTTTCATCAGGTTATGCGCCGGGATAACCTGCGGAAAATGGACAAAATCGAAGCGGTTAGAAAAAATGTCCCCATAACCTATATGATTTTTGAGTTGCGTTATTATAACAATCGTTGGCTGTTTCATACTCCTTTGGTTGAACGTTTGAAGCTGTTGGAAGATATTATTATCCCCCAGCCTGATATTCAATTGGTATCTTCTTACCCGGACGGGGCTGATCTCTTTAGAGTCATAAAAGACCATGACCTGGAAGGAATCGTAATGAAACAACTGGATTCCTTTTATTATCCAGGAGAAAAAAAGGATGTTTGGTTGAAAGTTAAAAACTATAAGGATTTGGTGGCCGTGGGCGGCGGTTTTACTCTAAACGGGGGAGTGGTCAATACTCTTTTGCTTGGCTTATACGATGAACAAGGATATCTCTGGTATATAGGCCATGTGGGGACGGGAAAACTCAGCAAAAAAGAGTGGCGGGATTTGATTTACGTTTTGCAGCCGCTAATTATTGAAGAACAGCCGTTTGTCAACAGACCTCAAAGCTATAAGGATGTTTTGTGGGTGCAACCCTCGATTACGGTTAAAGTGCAGTATACGGAATGGACTGAAGGCCGCTTATTAAGACAGCCAAGTATTCAAGGCTTTGTCAACAGGCCTCCGCAGGAATGCATTATATGATTATGATCTTTTGAGTAATAAACGTGAGAAAAACAAATACTAAATATCGGATATAAAGACAAATATGAAAAACTACAAACGGAAGAAGAATCAGGTAAGATGAAGAATCAAAAAAATCTTTTTTTAAAGCTTTTGTCTCTCATTACTTACAAGAAAACAAACAGGCCTCGAACCTTTGTCTTGCCTGAAACTAATGAAGGGCAGACAAGCCGTGAACCGGACCGCTGTCGGGAAGATAAGGACTCTAAAGCCGAAGAAGGAAAAAGAAAAAAGGATATTCGTAAACCCCTATCTCCTTCGCAGGTCAGGTCAGGGAGAACTGAGGCGGACGAAGTAAAAAACGATGTTGACTCCAATTTGGAAGTTATAAGACAACATTTCAACGTTCCGCAAAATAAGGATTTAATTATTAGAGAATTTACCCTGGCCAACAATAGGAGGGGTTTTATTGCCTATTTGGACGGGATGGCAGATAAGACTATTATTAATGAATTCATCCTCAGACCGTTATTTGAATTGTCGGCAGATGATTTAACGGAAGCCAACAAAATAAATTACATAAACTTGGAGAATGTTGTTGAAACCAATGATGTCAACAAGCTCGACAATTTACAAAAAGTATTTGCTGAAATTCTTAAAGGCAATACGGCTTTGTACATTGACGGTTTGGATTATTATTTGGTTTGCGAATCCATAGGCTTTGAGAAGAGAGGAGTAGAATCTCCGAAAACCGAGGGCATAGTTAAAGGCCCGCAAGAAGGTTTTACTGAAAACTTAAGAACTAATATTTCTTTAATCCGCCGCATTATCAGAAATAAGGATTTGATTTCGGAGTTTTTTGAAATAGGAGACAGAAGCAACACTACTTGTGCTGTGATTTATTTACAAGGCGTTATTAACCCCGCCATCTTGACTGAGGTAAGGCGCAGGCTTAGAAGCATAAAAACCGACTTTTTGGTTAGTAGTGGAATGCTGGAACAGTTTATTGAAGACAGTCCCTATTCCATTATTCCCACGACCCTGACCACGGAGAGACCGGATAGAACAGCGTCCCATATTGTTGAGGGTAAAGTGGCAATTCTTATGGATGGAGCTCCTTTTGCCATCATTGCACCGGTTACCCTTAACGATATAATGCATTCACCGGAAGATGCCGCACTGAAATGGCAATATACAACCGGCTTAAGGTTTATCCGTTTTTTTGCCTTTGCTTTTGCCGCTTTACTGCCGGGAATGTACCTGGCATTGACCACTTTTCACCGGGAAATGATTCCTACCGATCTTTTAATAGCTATAGCCAAGGCCAAAGAAAATGTTCCTTTCCCGACTTTGGTAGAAGTAATCTTTATGGAGTTAGGGTTTGAACTTATTCGGGAAGCAGGAATCCGCATTCCCGGAATTATCGGTAATACTTTGGGTATTATTGGGGCTTTGATTTTGGGTGAAGCGGCGGTCTCCGCCAATATTGTCAGCCCAGTGCTGATTATAATTGTGGCGGCCACCGGTTTAAGTAATTTTGCCATACCGAATTACAGTGTAGCTTTCGGGGTAAGGCTGTTAAGGTTCTATTTTATCCTGGCGGGATGTCTCCTGGGATTCTACGGTTTGGCTTTAGCTTTGGTTGGCTTTGTACTTATGCTGGTTAATCTTAAATCCTTTGGTGTTCCTTTTCTGTCCATTGTGGCGCCGAGAAGCAGAAAAAGCAAAGACGCTGTTGTCCGTTGGCCGATTTGGCTGCAAGAGGATAGACCCGATTATTTGAATCCCCTTGACTCACAACGTCAACCGGAGATTTCCAGGCAGTGGACCCAGGAAGATGCACCTGTTCCGGAACAGGAAGCCGGCGGCACAGGAGATGCCGGCCAACAAGCACCGGGCGGCCAGGGTTCCAGCTCCGGGAAAAAGGAGAACAGCGAATGACGAGAGAAGGGAATTTCGGTTTTCTGGAAACCTTTAGTTTGATAGCTATTGCCCTTATTAACAAAGTCTTTTATACCAGCCCTATGATTATTATTTCGGAATTGGGGACTTCGGCCTGGCTTGGCACTTTGATTTCCTGTCTTACCAGTTTGTCCTTCTTCGGCCTGCTTTATATATTGATGAAGAGATTTCAAGGCCAAGACCTTTTTCAAATATTCGAGAAAGTGACCGGAAAACTGGTGGGCAGGGGGTTAACCCTTCTATTCTCCTTTTATTTTCTTTATTACACGGCTATTAACGTCCGGGAATTTACGGCTATTCTTAAAGCCTATAGCTTGCCTTTCACTCCCATCAGTTTGATTGTCCTCTCTTTATTGGCAATAGCAGCAGCCATGGCTTATGTCGGTTTGGAAGGGATAGCCAGAGTGGCCTATGTGTTTGCTTTCCCCATCTTCGGTGGGTTAGTTCTTATACTGGTACTGGCTTACCCGGTATATGACTGGGATTATTTAAGGCCTATCTTTGGCTACGGCTTGGAGAATACTATTATTAAAGGCTTTTTACGTTCATCCGCTTATGGTGAAATAATCATTTTAGCAATAATTATTAATTCCATACACGGCTTAAAAACTTTCCGTCAGGTCGGAGTAAATGCCCTGCTCTTAAAAGGGGTAGTTATGAGTTTGTGTTGTGCTTGCATTTTGGCCGCTTTCCAGTACCCATCGAGCAGTGAGCACCTCTCCGGCATGTTCCAATTGTCTCGGGTTATTTATCATTCGCGCTTTCTGCAAAGAATAGAAGCCATTTTTTTGTTCATTTGGGTCTTTGCTTCGGCTGTTACCGTGGCCCTCAGCTTTTATGTCTCCTTGCAGGCTTATTGCCGTACTTTTTTAATCGAAAACCACCGCCCTTTGTTGCTTTCCTTTCTTTTGCTAACCAGCACAGTTGCCTTCATACCTCGAAATTTATCTCAAATATTGGAAATACATGTTATAGCTATTCGGGAGTACAGTTTATTGCTAGTCTATGCCGTACCTATTCTGGTTTTGTTTTTGGCACTTATCCTAAAACGGGGAGGAAAGTCCAATGCAAAAAGTCCATAGATTTTTCTTCGCTTTTCTGATTGCTATGTTTTTTAGCCTTTCATTAAGCGGTTGTTATGACTCCACTGAAATCGACGAAGAAGTATATGCTCTGGCTGTGGGTGTAGATAAAGGAGTCAGCAATATAATCCGGGTGACGATTCAGTACGCGACTTATAAAGACGGGGGCGGAGGCCAAAAATCAGGAGGCGGTGGGAACGGCGAAAGCGCCGGAGGCGGTAAAGAGGAAGAAAGCGGAGAGGTGGACGGCACAGTAGTCGCCACTGTTGAAGCGCCTTCTTTGCTGGAAGCCATTAATATGCTTAATCTTTCTTCCAACCGGCAAATATCTTTATTTCATACTAAAATGCTTGTCTTTTCCGAGGATTATGCCCGGGAGGGGGTAATGTGTTATGTGGAGCCTTTAGCCAGATACAGGCAAGTCCGGGATTCAATGAGAGTTGTGGTCTGCCAAGGGACTGCCGAGGAATTTATTAAGAAAGGCAGTGATTATGTAGGGGCGAATATGTCCAAAGGGATGGAACTGAGTTTTTACCAGTCTCAAAACACAGGTTATTTTCCGGATGTCTTTTTTCACGATTTTTATGCTTCTGTACTCTCTCCCTACGGCCAATCTACAGCAATCTATGCCGGGGTTAATGATTTTAAGCAACTGGAGGTCCCCACCAACCGTGAGCTTAAATTAGTTACAGATTTAGATATGAAGCCCGGTCAAATTCCACGCAAGGGGGGCAGTAAAAGTGAGTTTTTCGGAACGGCGGTTTTTGACGGAGATAAAATGGTGGGTTATCTCCTGCAAAATGAGACTCGATTTTACCTTATAGCCACCGGTAAATTTCAATGGGGAACATTTACTTTTAAAGATCCGCAGAGCCCGAACTACGCTTTTTTACTCGAAATAACCAACAGCAGAAAGCCTGAAGTAGAATTTCGTTTCGAAGAGGGAGTGCCAGTTATTGATCTTAAAATCGGACTGGAAGCGGAGTTGGTCTCCTCCCAAAGCAGGATAAATTATGAGGATTTGGATCGAAT
>JAAYII010000149.1 GCA_012523535.1 Peptococcaceae bacterium | reverse complement strand
TTCCTTCATGGCACTGCTCCTCTTTCTTTATGGTTTTCCTTTGTCTTAGGATTTTAGTTTTGTTTATCTTTAATAGATTTTCCTGCAGCATTATTATCTTCCGTATTTATCTTCCCTAACGGATGATTAAGATTCATTAAATAAGGCGGTACTGAGATAACGCTCGCCGGTATCCGGGAGAATAACGACGATCAGCTTACCTTCATTTTCGGGCCGTTTGGCAACTTGCAGGGCGGCATAGGCGGCAGCCCCTGAGGAAATGCCAACCAGCATGCCCTCTTCACGGGCCAAGAGACGCCCGGTTTCGAAAGCCTGTTCATTGCTGACCTGGAAGACCTCATCCACTACCTCCATATTCAGCACTTTGGGCACAAAACCGGCTCCGATTCCCTGGATCTTGTGCAGGCCCGGTTTGCCGCCGGAGAGAACGGGAGAATCCTTGGGTTCAACGGCAACAATTTTCAGACTTGGTTTCCTGGGTTTAATGACTTCGCCAATCCCGGTAACCGTTCCCCCGGTTCCAACCCCGCCGACAACTATATCCACTTTTCCGTCCGTGTCGTTCCATATTTCTTCGGCAGTTGTCCGGCGGTGAATCTCCGGATTGGCCGGGTTTTCAAATTGTTGGGGAATAAAGGCATTCGGTATCTGTTCTTTTAATTCCAGGGCTTTATTAATCGCGCCTTTCATTCCTTCCGCGCCGGGAGTCAAAACCAGCTCCGCGCCGTAAGCCTTGAGCAAGTTACGCCGCTCGATGCTCATGGTCTCCGGCATGGTTAAAATCAATCTGTATCCTCTGGAGGCGGCGACAAAAGCCAGACCGATGCCGGTATTGCCGCTGGTGGGCTCGATAATCACCGAACCCTCTTTCAGCAAACCCTCTTTCTCGGCTGCCCTGATCATGTTGAAAGCAATCCTGTCTTTGACGCTGCCTCCCGGATTAAAGGACTCCAGCTTGGCCACAATATCCGCTTTCAGCCCCGCAGTGATTCTGTTCAGCCTAACCAGCGGAATGCCGCCGATCAAGTCCGTCAGCTGCTCATAAATCTTGGCCATTAGCAATTCCTCCCTTAAAAGTTAATTATCTTCAATGAGTTATTTTTTTCACTTTAAATTTTTGTTTTTATAAAACCTATAGGCTTTGTAGGGTTTAAACATATAATATTAATTTGTTTTCCATTTGTCAATATAAACTTTAATAATTATCCGTTAGCGTAATAACCATTATTTCCTGGTACTTAATATTTAGGCTTTTTATTTAGGTTTATGCCCAAATCCGGGCAGGCTCTTTTTTGTAACTTTATAAAGCTCTTTTTTTACTTTATAAAAATTTACCTATAAGGCGGCCCTTTCTAGTCGATAATAAGGTCGATTTTCTTATTAATGTTAATATCAAAATTGTTATTAATATGATCGATATTATTATTGATATCTTCTTTATTTTTATTACAGTTTTTTTCCTTAAACATTCTGACCAAGTCTTCCAAGCTATAGGAATCCAATACTTGATTCATAGCTTTTCGCAGCTCTTCCCAAATATTTCTGGTAACACAGATATCTATTCGGTTGCAGACTCCACTGCGCCCTTCTTCCACGCATTCTACCGGGGAAATGGGACCTTCCAGGGCCCGCACCACATCGCCCACCGATATATCCTTGGTTTCCCGGTTCAAAACATAACCGCCCTGAAAACCGCGAATACTCCTGATTATCCCGTTTTTTCTCAGGGTAATCAGCAACTGTTCCAGATACCTTTCCGAAATTCCCTGCCTCTCGGAAATGCTGTGTATTGTTACAGGCCCCTCGTCCTGGTTTAAAGCGATGTCCAAAACGGCCCTGAGACCATAGCGTCCCTTGGTTGATAATTTCATAGGCAAACCTTCTTTCCGTTCACTTTTGCTGACATTATTCCTACTGATTTATTCATAATATATCACAAAACCGATGGTCTTAGTAGTATATTATAAAATTATTTGCCCTTCTCCGCTTACTTAAAGCCAATATATCGCCAATCCCGACAATTAACCCGGGAATATGTTAAAATAAATAAAAAAATAAAAACAGAGGAATAACATATGCAGAAATTATCACATAACCGTTTTAACCGCATGGAATGGGCCGGTGCTTTCGGCGATCTGGGAACACTTATTCCGTTTATCATCGGCTACATAACCATTTTAAAGTTGGACCCCTTAGGCGTATTGTTCATGTTTGGCATTCTCATGATTTTCTCCGGCTTTTATTACAAAACGCCTATTCCCGTCCAGCCCATGAAAGCCATCGGCGGAGCGGCCATTACGCAGGCGGCCGTTACTCCCGGCATGGTCTGGGGAGCGGGAATATTTACGGGTTTATTCTGGTTGATTTTAAGTTTGACCGGCAAGCTGCACTATATCTCAAGAATTGCCTCCAAACCTGTTATACGGGGAATAGTTTTAGGGCTGGGCCTTCTTTTTATTATGGTAGGTACGAAAATGATGAAAACGGATTTCCTGGCAGCCGCCATTGCCCTTGTAA
>JAAYII010000148.1 GCA_012523535.1 Peptococcaceae bacterium | reverse complement strand
GCGTGCCCACGAGCCCGGACGGGGCAAATGGACCATTCCCGGCGGTTTCGTCAACAGCGATGAAAAAATCTCCGAGGCCATTGTCCGTGAAATTCAGGAAGAAACAGGAATAACAGCCGAACCCGTCAGTATTATTGCGGTAAGAGACCGGCCCAAAGATATACCCGAACAAAGGCATGATATTTATATTGTCTTTCTTTTAAAATATCTGGCCGGAGAGTTGAAACCCGATCCCACAGAAGTCATGAATGCAGGCTTTTTCAGTCCTGAGCAATATCGGGAATTAGATATCGCTCCTTTAAGTTTGCAAGTTGTCAGCAAAGCACTGGCCTATCAAAAACAAGAAATAGAAAACCCCGGGTTTATTCTTGAGCAAAACATTCCCTTGAGCGGCAAGTTATCAGAGCTTTATATTCTGCCCTGATTAAGAGTAAAATCCCAAATAACATAAAAAACCATAATTATACTTTAGAAACATTATTTTCAATACTTAAAAATAGAAATCCGAAAAAAACTAAGCCTATGATAGGCAAAAGATTTTTATTTTACGGACTTTTGGGATGGACAATTGAAATAATTTTTACCGGTATGGATTCTTTAATTCGCGGGGACTTAAGGTTGACCGGTTTTACCAATCTATGGATGTTTTTTATTTACGGCATGGCCGTGTTTTTGGAACCGCTGCACGATTTTATCGCCAAATGGAAATGGCCATTACGAGGGCTGTTTTGGATGTTCCTTTTTTGGGGAATCGAGTACGTAAGCGGGTTTATCCTGGTTAATGTTCTCGGCGTTTATCCCTGGTATTATACCGATGCTTTTGCAGTTGATGGTTTAATCACCCTGCGTTTTGCTCCCTATTGGTTTGCTGCCGGCTTTCTATTCGAGAAAATCCATCGCTTTTTGGACAACATCGAATTTGTCAGATACAGGAGATGAGACGATTTCAACGGTCGAGAAGCTCTTTTAATTTTTGCGGACTGTCTACCGGTTCTTGACAAGCGAAGTCGCGGCACAAATAAGCCGCTACTTTTTCTGCAATCGGGTAACCCGCAAATTTAGGGATAAATTTTTCTAAGGTACCCTCGTTGTAGGCAACAACCAAAAAAGGCCTGAAGTCTTCGAAAATTACTGCCTGCATATCGTTGGTTTTGCCGGTCAGCGGGCCGGACAGGACCAGTTCATCCACCGGGCCGAGATAGAATTGAAGGGCCTGGAGTGCAGCGGTATAACCCGGCGGGTAATCTTCCAGGCTAGGGCGGAAAAAGTCCCCCAGTTTGGCAGCCCTCTCTTGATACTTCTGTTCACCCGTCAGTCGCCAGAGCCTAGCCAGATTATAAAAACTGATGGAATTTCCTGAAGGCATAGCCCCATCGTAAATCTCCTGGGGTCTGAACAACAGTTTTTCTGCATCATTACCGGTAAAGTAATAACCGCCGCTAGTATCATCCGAAAACAATCTTTCTTGCTCCTCTTGAAGATCGACAGCCAGTTTCAGGTATTCCGGAATGCCGCAGGCCGTATACAGTTCCAGCAAACCATAAATAAAGAAAGCATAATCATCCAAATACCCCGGGTAACCGGCCTCCCCATCCCGGTAATTGGCCAAAAGCCGGCCGGAAGAATCTATAAGATTTGAGCGAATAAAGTTTGCCGCTTTTTCCGCCGCTGGCAGAAGTTCCATCCTTACTCCCGGGGCAACGTCCTGTTTAGTAAAAGTTTGTGCTCCTTAGGCTAGCGCCGCTATCATCAATCCATTCCAAGCAGTAAGGATTTTATCGTCTTTAGCCGGCTTAATTCGCTTTTCCCGCTCGGCGAAAAGGACTCTATTACAGACTTGAAGCAGCTGTTCCAACTCTTCCTTTGTCAGTTTATAGGCGGCAGCTATTCGTTCCCTATCGCTATTAATTTTATTGGGAATATTTTTTCCTTCAAAATTCCCTTGGGAAGTAATGCCGTAAGCTTCGCAATAAAGATTTGCCAATTGCTCCTGTCCTTTAAGCTTGCTCAAGGCGGAATCTATATTACTTATTTCCCGATCGCGATTTTCTCCGCTCAAAACCGCATCAGGTAATCCTTTCCGGAGAATTTCTTCAATCTCGGTTTTGCTCCAGACATAAAATTTCCCCTCTATCCCTTCGGAATCAGCATCTTCCGCACTGTAAAAACCGCCTTCGGGGGAAGTCATGTCTCTTAAGACATAACGCAAGGTGTCTAAAGATATCCGGGCATATCTTTCTTCTTTGGTAAGCTGGTAAGCTTCCAGATGAACAAGAGCCAAACCGGCATTGTCATAGAGCATTTTTTCAAAATGGGGGACCAGCCAGTAGCGATCCGTACTGTAACGAGCAAAACCGAATCCGATATGGTCCCAGATTCCCCCGTCGGCCATACTGTCCAGAGTCTTTTTTACCATTTCCAAAGCCTGGCTTTGGGGTTCCAGGAAAGCATATCGCAATAAAAAGCCCAGATTATGAGGAGCAGGAAATTTCGGTGCCCGGCCAAAGCCGCCGTATTGGGGATCAAAGCTCTGCTGCAAAAGAGTATAAGCTTTTTTGACAACGTCCGGACCCCAACGGGCAATAATATCCACCCCCTTTTTTAAGTTAGCTGGTGCAGGGATTGTCTCGAATACCGGATCCTTTTTCTGCAAAACATAGCGCTCGGCCACAGCCTGATACAGCTCGTCGGCATTTTCCTTAACCTTATCCTTTTCTTTCTGCCAGAGCATGGCTATAGAGTTTAGAATTTCGACTAGCCCAGGACGGCCGAAATCGCTTTCTTTGGGGAAATAAGTACCGGCAAAGAAAGGTTTTTTGTCCGGGGTAAGAATTACGGTAAGGGGCCATCCTCCCGAACCGGTCATAGCCTGACAGTAAGTCATGTACATATGGTCAAGGTCTGGCCTTTCCTCCCGGTCGACTTTAATGGAGATGAAGTATCGATTCAGCAGGTCGGCTACCTCTTGATCTTCAAAAGATTCCCTCTCCATAACATGGCACCAGTGGCAGGTGGAATAGCCAATGCTTAAAAAAATCGGCTTGTCTTCTGACTTCGCTTTTTGAATGGCTTCCTCGCCCCAGGGATACCAATCAACCGGATTATAGGCGTGTTGCAAGAGATAAGGAGATTTCTCGTTTATCAACCTATTGGGCACCGCATTGTTCTTTGACACTTTATCATCTTCCTCCGAACTTTTAATAATTTAGTATGCCCAAAATAATTCTTCCCATGTGAGGTAATTCACCCCAGACAACCCGCCTACAAGTAAGGGCAGATCATCCCCAGGAAATAAGCCAGGGAAATACCTATGACAAAATATATTGTACTAAACAACCAATTCCAACGAATTGCAACATCCACCGCAGTCGAGTCAGTGAATTTGGCCATAGTCATGATAATCCCGGCGAAGGGAGACACCATGTAGGCAATTGAGCTTCCTAAATTTAAACATAAAGCAAGGGTTATTGCCGGCAACGGCAGTTGCAAAGTCATTAAAATTTGTCCTAATAAAACCACGGAGATAAAAGGGTGAAGTCCCACCAGAGCCAAAACCATAATTGACAAGGGAATTAAAATAACGGCAAAGAGCCCCAGACCATGGGCAACTCCTTGCAGGCTTTGTTCCAAAAGGACGGCTAAATAAGATTTTTGAAATGCTCCGGAAAAAACACCGATTGCCACAAAAAAAGGAGCCAGATCCGCCGCTTTCAGTACACCTTTATGCCAGTAATTACTTATTCCGCCTTTGATATTGAAATTTTTCCCAAGCAAGAAGGTCCATACTAAAAAAACCAAAATACCGGAGAGAACAACGGCAGAAGATGAGGCGCCGATTTTTAAGCGGATAAAAATCATGGTTAACAAGATGACGAGTACTATGGCCCAGGCAATATGCCAAACCTTTTGCCCGGCTTTTCTTTTTTCTTCACAGGTTAAGATCTCAGTTTCTAAACCTTGGTTAAGGGGAGATCCTTTATATCTTTTTAACTCTAATAGACTTGAAATCGTTATTCCTATCAGGGCTAAAAATAAACCGGGGAAAAAGATCCGGGACCAAACCACCCCCGTTACCTGCCCTACCAAAAAGATTGTTGCCGCACCCGGTGCCCATAATGTCGACAGGGAAAACCCTCTGGAAATCGAAGTTGCAATAAACCGCTTGTAATTAGTAATCCGTTTTTTAGCCGTATCCTCAATTAAAGAAAACACAATGGGAACCGATCCCATGGAAAGGATACAGGAAAATATATTGGTAATCAGGGTAATAAATAAGTAAAGCCTGCCTTCCCCCCGGCAGATTCTTTTTAATAGATGCCCAACTGCCAAATTGTACTTTCCTACTTCTATAGGAATCGTAAACAACTGCATAACCGTTAGAATACAAATCAGGCCGGTCATAGAATTAAAGGCCGTCATCCAGGCGTCCAAAGGCAGCTTACACCAAATTAATATCGCAAGCCCGGCTAGAAAAAATATTATTGTTATTATCTTAAAGCTCCTGCCAATAAACGGTATCCCAAATAAGACAATAATTACGGCAATAATAAAAATAGCCGGGGTTAAATCCGCCCCTGTTAGAGTTTCAATTAAATTCATTAATACTAAAGCGAGGATCGCTGTTTTATAAATTTGACTCATAGTCTTTTCCTTCGAAACATTTCTTAATGATAGACAGCGGCACTGCCTCCAGTGGCACTTCCTATTGGGATGATTTTATAAATGAATTATTCTCCCTTTTCTGCTGTTTTCCTTCGAGTTTAGTTTATTACATAAATATTATTGGCCAAAAAAGCCGACCGGTTTTGACATTTGAATATAGCCATATTACAATTAGCTTAGTACTAAATACGAATAATTTGTTGCCATGTATCTGCTCGCATTTTTTGCCTGAAGATACAGGGCTTGATTCTTACCTGACCGCAAGGTGTTTCCGAGCGAAAGGGCGCACATCAGAAATGTGTGGTTTATTTTGTTTTGCAGTTTTTGCTCCCTTTCCGCATTATCTGCGGCGAGGGAGCTTTTTGATTAATAATCTTTTGAATTAATAACAAGGAGGTTAGCCAAATGGACAAAAGAATCGGGATTATCGGCATTGTAGTTGAAGATCTTTCCTGCGCCGGGCAGGTTAACGCCATTCTCCATGAACATGCCTCGCTGATTGTCGGGAGAATGGGGATTCCCTACCGAGAACGGGGGGTATCGGTTATTACCCTGATTGTTGACGGCAGCAATGATGAAATCAGCGCTCTGACCGGCAAACTGGGCAGGGTCTCCGGAGCGACAGTAAAATCAATGCTAACTAAAAGCAATAAATAGTTTGAAATGATTGTACGGATGGAATGTCTGAAAAAAAATCTGCGAGAAAAGGAAGTGTCGGTATGGACTTTCTCCAGAAATACCAAAAGGAATTTGCGGAGTATGACCGGCTCGACCAGGATTTTATTGATGACGATAAAATCTGGACCCAGTTAAATAAATGGGAAAAACCTTCCCGGCAAGATGTGCGGCTGGTGCTGAAAAAAGCTGAACAATGCGTACGGCTGGAACCCGAGGAAGCAGCCATCCTGCTCCAAAATCAAGATGAGACTACAATCCGGGAGATGTACGAGCTGGCCAGCCAACTCAAAAAGGAAGTATATGGAGATCGTATAGTGTTTTTTGCCCCCCTTTATATCAGCGATGAATGCGCCAACAATTGCCTGTATTGCGGCTTTCGCTGCAGCAATAAGGCAATCCAGCGCAAAACTCTCAGTATGGACGAAATCGAGCAGGAAGTCCGGATTATGATTAACGAGGGGCAAAAGCGGACCGTGCTGGTCTATGGAGAATCTCCCACCACGGATATAGATTTTATATGTGAGAGCGTAAGAAAAGTATACAGCGTCAAAACGAAAGGGGGAGAAATCCGTAGGGCCAATATTAATTGCGCTCCCCTCAGCGTGGAAGAGCTGAAAAAACTGAAAAAGGTCGGCATCGGCACCTTCCAGGTTTTTCAGGAAACCTACCATCATCCCACCTACCGCAAAGTGCACCCGCAAAATACCATCAAAGGGCATTACCGTTGGAGATTGTACTGTATGGACCGGGCTCAGCAGGCTGGAGTGGATGACAACGGGATCGGCGTTTTGTTCGGACTGTACGACTGGCGTTTTGAAGTTATGGGGCTTTTATATCATACCATCCATTTGGAAGAAACTTTTAACGGTGTAGGACCCCATACAATTTCCATCCCCAGAATTACCCCGGCCACCGGCACCCCCTATTCCCAGAACCCTGAACATGCCGTCAGCGATGAGGACTTTAAAAAGCTTGTTGCCGTGCTGCGCCTCTCCGTCCCCTACACCGGCTTGATATGTACTGCCCGGGAGCCGGAAAAGGTGCGGAGGGAAGTTATCCCGCTGGGGATAACGCAAATTGACGCCGGCACACGCATCGGCGTAGGCGGTTACAGCCAATCCAAAAGGGCTAACCAGCTGCCCACTAAAGAACAGTTTTCCATCGGTGATGTTCGTACCCTGGATGATGTAGTAAAAGAAATCTGTGACCTCAATTGCCTGCCCTCCTTTTGCACCGCCTGCTACCGTGCAGGTCGCACAGGCGAGCAGTTTATGAAAATTGCAAAATCCAAATTCGTACACCGTTATTGTCTTCCCAATGCCATTCTTACCCTTAAGGAATATTTGCTCGACTATGCCTCGGAAGAAACAAAACAAAAGGGCGAGGAAGTAATAAAACAGCATTTGGAAAATTTTGCGGGTGAAGCGGTATATGATTCTATCTCCCAATACTTAAAGAGGATTGAACAAGGGGAACGGGACCTGCGCTTATAAAAGATATTACAAGGAGAATCGGTATGAAAGACGGCAAGAGTTTATCCGCATACTTG
>JAAYII010000147.1 GCA_012523535.1 Peptococcaceae bacterium | reverse complement strand
GGGTAGCCGTAGCACCGGAAATGGTAGATCTAACAGCATTGGCAACCTGACCGGCAGTAAGCCCGTATTGGGAAGCCTTCAGGCGGTCGATGCTGATTTGCACTTCCGGAATGCCGTCCTCATAGCTGGATTTTACTTCCCGCGTTCCCGGAATATTTTGGACCAACCGGACAAAATCGTCGCCGATTTGTTTCAAAGTATCCAGGTCATCGCCTTTAATGGTAATACTGATCGCATCCCCGATGTTCATCATAGACTGGGTAGCCGTAACACTGATTTGGGCCCCGGCAATATCCATGACCCGGTCCCTAATCTCATCAGCAATCTCTGTCGCCCTGCGTTCTCTCTGCTCCAAAGGTAAAAGATTAATGTAGAAGGAACCCACATTGCCCTGAGCACCGCCTAAGCTCATCATGCCGCCGCTGCCGGCGTTCAGAAAAATGGTGTCGATTTCAGGAATATCTGCGATTTTGCTTTCGATCTTATCCATAATTTCTTCCGTATTACGAACATCAGACCCGTCAGGCAAGGTTACACTTAAAGTAATAATCCCTTCATCGGCAGCCGGGAAAAACTCGGCTCCCACTACGCCGATGGACAGGAGGGAAACCACCAGAATCACGGTGGTAATGATTACTACCCGCCGGCGATGATTTAAGGACCATTTTAGCAGCCCTTTATATTTAATCAACAGGGCTTGATAACCGTCATCGAATTTATCCTGGGCTTTGGCAGCCAAAGCCGGGATACGGAAAATACCGCCTCTTTTTTTCCTGGCGGAACGCTCTTCCCGGCTCTCAACTTTCAGCAGACGGGAAGAAAGCATGGGTACTAAAGTCATGGATACCACCAAGGAAGCAAAGAGGGAAAAGGCAACGGTTAGAGCGAACTGTTTGAACAAGGTGGAAGTCAGGCCCTGCACAAATACTATTGGCAGGAAAACAGCCACCGTGGTCAAGGTAGAAGCCATTACGGCTATAATCACTTCGGAAGCGCCTTTGACAGCTGCTTCCACCCGCGAATAACCGTTCTGGCGGAAACGGTAAATATTCTCCAGCACCACTACCGAGTCGTCCACCAAACGCCCGATGCCCAGCATAAGCCCGCCCAAAGTCATCATATTAATGGTAATATCAGAGAAATACAGCAGGCAGAAAGTAGCGATGATGGAAATAGGAATCGAGGTAGCGATAATCAAAGTCGAACGCACATTGCGCAAAAAGACATAGAGGATCAAGACAGCCAGAATGGCGCCCACAACCCCATGTTCAGCCGTAGAGCTCAAAGCCTGCTTGATATAGGTGGCATTATCATAAATAGGAGTAATTGTTACCCCGTCTAATTCCTGTTCAATTTTGGCCAGCTCTTTTCTTACCGCATCCGACACTTGCACAGTATTGGCGTCGGAACGCTTCTGCAAAGAAATACTAATGGCCGGGTTGCCGTTGGCTTTGGAAATGGAGGTTTGCTGGTCCGCTTTCATCTCAATGTCGGCCAAATTTTGAAGCTGGACCGTTCCCCCGGTAGGCAAGGGAATCAGCATGTGCTCGATTTCTTCCAAAGAGACAAATTCCCCAGTGGTCTTAACGGTTAATTCCTGGCTTCCTTTTTTAATTGTACCCCCAGGCAGGCTGACGTTTTCCGCCCGCAGGATATTGGCCAGGTAATCCAAGCTCAGACCATAGCCGGCCAATTTTTCGCTTTTGGTCTTAATTTCTATAATGTCTTCAACCCCGCCGGAAACCGAAACCGAAGCTACACCTTGGGTTCTCTCCAGCCTGGGTTGGACCGTATCTTCAGCCAGCCTCTGCAGTTCGGAAAGAGTTAAGGTGTCTGAAGAGAGAGATAAGGCCATCATGGGCATCATATCCATATTGGCTTTGATCACCATAGGGGTACCCACGCCGTCAGGAAAATAGCCCTTGACCATATCTATCTTTTCCCTGATATCCAAAGCCGCCTGGTCCATATCCACCCCAAAATCCAGCTCAAGAAAGACCACGGAATTGCCTTCCGAAGACATGGAGGTGATATTTTCCAGACCCTGGACCGTAGAAAGGGCTTGTTCAATAGGTTTGGTTACTAAGTTTTCTATTTCTTGAGGCCCGGCACCGCTGTAGGAAGTCATGACCACAGCATAGGGCAATTCTATATCGGGCATGAGGTCCAAAGGCAAACGGGTAAAAGAAACGAATCCCAAAATAATTACGATAAGGACCACCATTAAAACCGTAACCGGGCGCCTGACCGAAGTTTCAGGTAATCTCACTATTCAGCGCCTCCTCCCGTTGTCTGGCCTTCCTCATTGACCGCAGCGGCACTGCCGGCCGGGCCGGGAGCCGCTATATCCTGGCCCCCTGCAATATCCTGGCCGTCTAAGGTTACAATTTTTATCTCCGAGCCGTCTTTAATAAAATGCTGGCCCTTAATTATCAAGATGTCGCCTTCCTGCAGGCCGCTTGTAATTTCGGTTTCCTGGCCGTTATCCAGCCCGGTCTCAACCTCTTTTTCCACCGCTTTATTGCCGTCGGCGGTATAGACTACATAGCGCCCGCCATGGAAAACAACGGCGTCGGTCGGCACGACCACAACATCGTCTTTGGTAGCGGTCTTTAAGGTTACACTGGCAAACATCCCGGGTTTAAGCAGCCCGTCTTTATTGTCCAGGTTGATTCTCAAGCTGTACTGGCCCTGGGTGTTGGCCGCCACACTTAAAGTGTCAATCTTACCTTTGAGCTCCAGGGAAGCTGCAGGCACGCTGACCTCCACTTCCTGCCCGGCTTTAAGGTTATTGATCTCGTTCTCGCTTACATTGACCGTAATATAAAGTTGGCTCAAATCCACTACCGTAGCCACCGGCATAGTATTGGCCGCAAAAACTCCTTCACTGGCACTCAAAGAGGTTACAATACCGTCGATGGGGGATTTGATATCCATATCGTTCATGGCTTTTTGAGCCGCTTCGTATGCGGCTTTGGCCTGGGCAAGCTGGCTCTCGTAAGTCTTCTTGATATTCTCGGAAGCAGCCATTTCTGCCTGTTCCAGTTCCAGCTTGCTTATTGCTCCTGCTTCATAAAGCTGCCTGTACCTTTCCAGGTTCTCCAGGCTTTTCTGGTAATTGGCCATATTGGTTTCGTAAGCCGCCTGCGCCAGCTGGTAGCCGGCCAAAGCCTGGTTATAGGAAGCTTGCAAATCGCTTTTATCTAAACTGAGCAAAACTTGATCTTTCCGCACCACATCCCCCACTTTGACATAAACCGCCGTTACTTTGCCCGGGGTTTTAACCATAACGGGGGCTTCTTTATCGGCTTGAATTTTGCCGCTTAGAGTTATAGTGGAAGAAATGCTCTTTTTTTGAACTGTTTGCGCCTCAACCGGTGTATAAGAAACACGGTTCATTTCCTCCGCCATCTGCTGGGCAGCCTTTTGGGCCGATATCCCGATCCTTACAGCCACTAATACTAACAGTGCTATAACTACAACAGCAATAATAATCTTCTTTTTCTTTTTAGGTTTCTTTTCCACCGTCAATGAATCCAAAGAGCTCATCTCTCTTCCTCCAATATGTGATTGAAAATCAAAACCGACCGGTCAGTCGGCTCTTCATTAATCTTACTTCCTATTTTATTAAGGCGTCAATCCTTTTAATCCATTTTAATAATTTTTTAATAACTTTTTCACACCTTAAACCATAACGAATATATTAATAGCAGGACAAGCATTGTGCACAAAGCTTAAATCTTTAAAAGAAAAGAGGTAATAAAATTGGCAATTATTACAACTCCTTTGGATTCAACTTTCGTAGCTCGCTATCAGATCGACACCTCCGGCAGCGGAGCCCCAATCACCAGGCAAAAGACTTTCAGCGGAGTCAAGGCAACCGCCAGCAGCGAGGATATCTATGAAGTAGCCAGTGCCTTATTCAACTTGCTGCAGTATCCCCTGCTCGAAGTCCGGCGGGACGATCGCTTCGCCTTGACGGAAGAATAAAAAAGAAATTAATTAAAGACTTTGGAGTTGGTAAAATGGCTATAACAAATGAAAAAATACTGCGCCTAACATTCGCCACCGCCAGCGGAGGAACCTCGACAATGACCCTTCCCGCCCCCAGAAATGATGTAACCGCAGAAGAAATCCAAGATGCAATGCAGTTGATCATAAACAAGAATATATTCACCGGAAGCGGTGGGGATCTGGTAGGCATTCGCGATATTAAAATCATAGACAGCACGATTAACGATATGTACGATCCGACTTTAGTTTAAGCAATATAAACAATAACGGATGAACAAAGAATAAAAAGCCCAAACTTGCAAGACGTCTCCTATCCCGGGAGGCGTCTTTTTATACTCTTTCCCTTTCTAATTAAATCAAATTTTGGTAAGATTTTAGAGGTATAAGCATTTTCCTTATTTTTGGGGGTCTTACTTTGAGAATTATTGCCACACTGTTTACTGCCCTATTCCTGCTCTTTAACCTGGCAACGCCCCTCTCGGCCTCTCCGGAAAAACTCCCGGTTCCGGAATTAATCAGTGAAGGAGCAATCCTGATCGATATCACCACGGGGCAAACTCTATATGCCAAAAACCCGGACCGGCAATTCGAACCGGCCAGTACCACCAAAATTATGACCGCCCTTATTGCCCTGGAACAGGGAAACCTGGGCGATATGGTAACCGCCGGTCCCTCCATGCTCAACCCGGAACTAATCCAGGGGACACGTATTTACCTGGAACCTGGTGAACAACTGAGCTTAAGCGATCTTCTCTATGCCCTGCTGCTTAATTCAGCCAACGATGCCGCAGTGGCCATTGCCGAACATATCAGCGGCGACGTGCAATCATTCGCCGCTTTAATGAATGCCAGAGCCAAAGAAATCGGCGCCCTAAACACCACTTTCAAAAATCCCAGCGGTTTAAGCGAAGAAGGGCACCTGACCACGGCCCGCGATCTGGCCATGATCGCCCGGACCGCTTACCAAAATCCCCTCTTCAGGGAATACGTCAAGACAAAAACAAAAATCATCTCCCGGAACAAAGAAGGCATTCCGACGGAAATGTACAATATGAACGAGTTTATCTGGACCGAACCCACCGTAACCGGCATGAAAACCGGTTATACCTCCACCGCCGGCAATACCTTCGTGGCTACGGCGGAAAAAGAGAGCCGGGCCTTGCTGGGAGTTGTTTTAAAATCGCCGACCAAGACCAGTATCTATACGGATATGAGAAAATTGTTGGAATATGGTTTTAGCAACTTTGAAAATGTGGTCTATAAACCCAAAGGGACAATTCTTTCCAACCTGATGATAAGCGACAGCCCGGTCAACCTTATTCTGGGCGATGATATTATTTATACCAGGGAAATAGGCAGCACCGCCCCTCCGGACATATCTCTAAAGATATTGCCGGTTGCTTCCGATATTAAAGAAGTAATCAAAGACCAGGTTATAACCAATGTCCAAGTCATAGAAGAGGGTATGGTTTTAAATTCCTTTGCTTTAAAGGCTGACACCACTGTCCTGCCCCCACCGCCAGCTGATAAAAAATCCTATGTTTGGCTGCCGGTTGTCATCCTGGTCCTTTTATATCTTACCTACAAAATACATAGAAAAATAACCGTTATGAAGAGAAGACGGCGAAGAATGGCGCGGCGGATGGCGGCAAAACACAATGATGTTAAATAAAAAACAGTAATATTAAAAGTATATTCAAAATATGAGGCAATAATTTTGGCAATATATTTGCCATTTCGTAGGAGGGTAAAAAGAAAATGAAAAGTTTAACTACCAAACTTGCACTCTTGGTCGCTGTCGTCTTACTGATCGTTTGTGGAACCATGGGGGTAATGAGTTATTACTACTCATCCCAGGCTGTGGAGGACGAAATTAATAAGTCCCTGCAACAGCTGGCCAAAGAAGGCACCATGATTGTAACCACCCAAGTAGAGGCCCAAATAAACGCCTTGGAGGTCCTGGCCAATGACGAGACAATAAAAAACCCCGAAGTACCATTGGTAGACAAACTCAGGGCCTTAATAAATGAAACCCAAAGGGCTGGACATGTGCGGATGGGAATTGCCGATTTGAACGGTACCATAACCTACTCCAACGGGGCTACTTCCACCATAAAAGATCTTGCTTTTTTCCAGGAAGCAGTTGCCGGCAATCCTTCTTTTTCCGCTCCGATTGTCAGCGAGGCGGATAATTCCCTGACTGTCTTTTATGCTGTGCCCATATACAACGAAGGCCAAATAAGCGGCGTCCTGGTTGCCATCAGGGATGGCAATGCTTTAAGCAAAATTACGGACCAGCTTGTTTTTGGTGAAACCGGTGAAGCCTTTATGATCAACAAAGAAGGCACCACCATCGCCCATAAGGACCGCAAACTGGTTGCCAACAGGGATAATGATTTTGAAAATGTTAAGAATGACCCCCAATTGGCGGAACTTGTAGAATTGGAAAAAAAGATGGTAGCGGGGGAAAGCGGGGTTGGTTCCTACACATATAACGGCCAAAGAAAATATATGGGATATGCGCCGGTGGAAGGCACCAACTGGTTTTTGGCCGTCACAGCGGAGGAATCGGAGATACTGGCAGGTGTTTATCATCTCCAGATGATGACCCTGTTTATATC